>CAMLNJ010000553.1 GCA_946481225.1 uncultured Verrucomicrobiota bacterium
TGAGCGCGCGGTTTTCCGCCGAGCCGAGCAGGTCGCGGATCTCGCGATAAAGACGTGTCTCGAGCGTGTCGGGGCCGGCGCACTTGGCGGCGAACTCCTCGCGGGTGAGCGGGCCGAAGGAGACGAGCGAGCCGTCGCCCAGGAAGCCGCGCGCGGAGACGAGGTGCTCGCGCGTGGAGCCGTAGACGATGGAGTTGGCCCCGCAGGAGTTGTTGCCGACCATGCCGCCGATCATCGCGCGGTTCGCGGTCGAGGTCTCGGGCGCGAAGAAAAGCCCGTGCGGTTTGAGAGCGAGGTTCAACTCGTTGCGAATCACGCCGGGCTGCACGCGCACGCGACGAGCCACCGAATCGATTGCGAGCACGCGGTTCAGATGGCGCCCGAGGTCGACCACGATGCCCGAGCCGACAACCTGGCCCGCCAGCGAGGTGCCGGCGGCGCGCGGGATGAGCGACACGCGCTCGCGACACGCGAAAGCCACGAGCTCGGCGACGGCCGCCTCGGAGCGGGGAAACGCGACCGCCAGCGGCAGCTCCTGGTATTCGGAGGCGTCGGTCGCGTAGATCGCGCGCATCGTGCCGTCCATGTGCAGCTCGCCGTCGAAACGCGGCGCGAGCGCGCGCAGGCCGGACATCGCCGCGGACGAAGCATTGTTCATGACCTGCTCGGAAACCGTGCGCGCGGGCGAAAGTCAAAGCCTCCGCGCCACGCGTGAGCGCGCCTCAGCCGGAACGTCCTGATTGAACCGCGAATGGGCGCCGATGAACGCGGATGAAATCAGGTTCAACTCCGCGCAACGAGACGCCCCACTCATCGGTAACTTGGCATGAGGACCGTCGACGTCCCCTTCTTTCCTCTGCAATTCGAGTTCATTGGCGTCCATCCGCGGTTTCTTCCGCACGAGCGCGCCTCAGACTAGACCCGTCGCCGAGACGTCGTCGGCCCGGTCGGCCTTCAGGGTCCGCTCCGCCTCGCATTGCGGCGAACCGCGGGCCAGATCGCGGCACACCTGCGGACGGCGCTCGTAGATCGTGCAAAAATGCTCGGGCGCCCCGTCGGCCGCCGTGCGCGTCTCCAGGGCGGCACAGCGGCCCTCGCGCATGCGGAGGTAGGCGCGATGACCGATAAAATGCGCCCAGCGCCCGGCGTCGGGGCCCAGCCGGTCCCAGTCGACGCCGCTCACCCGCACGTAGGTTTCCAGCCGCGAAAAACAACAGACTCCGCAGCGCAGGCAGGCGGCGGAGTCTTCGGCGGCGGACATCGGCGAAGCCTCACAACAGCGAACTCACCAGCCGCTCGTAGTCCGCGGGATCGGCCGTGCCGACCTTGCGGTGGCGAATACGGCCCTCCCGGTCGATCAGGAAGGTGGTCGGCAAGAGCAGCTCTTTTTCCCCGAAGAGCTCGGCCAAGGCGGTGTCCACGAGGCCGACGGGGAAATTGACGCCTCGCTGCTGAATAAAGCGGTTAAGTGTCTCCATGTTGTTGTCCGCCGTGATTCCCACGATCACCAGCCCTTGATCCCGATATTTCTCCTGCAGGCGGACCAAGGCGGGCATCTCGTGAACGCAGGGCGGGCACCACGTGGCCCAGAAATCGACCACCACCACCTTTCCCTTCAGGGACTCGCGGCCCACGGTGCTGTTATCAAGCAGGGTCAGGCTCCACTCCGGCGAGGGCCCCACCACCGGAAGGGGCGACGGCGTCGCCGGACGCGGAGCGGGGGCCGGCGCGGGAGTCGCGTTTGCCGCGGCCGTCTCCGGCGCCGGACGGCAGGAGGCGAAAAGAAACAACGCGGGCAACACGGCGCCCGGCAAAAAACGGGAAAGCAACTTCATGGGACGGTGATACGCGCGAATGGGCGCTGCTCCTCGCGATAGTGCCCGCTCCATTCTCACGCGCCCGCCGGCCGCGGCGCGTCCGCTCCGGTGGCGCGGCGGGGAAGGAGATCCTGGGTCGAGAGCCCGGCGATGAGGAAAAAGCCCGCTGCCTTGAGGGTGAGCACCGTGGCGAGATAGGCGAAGTCCTGACGCGCCCAATATACCGCGCCCCACAGCAGCAAGGCCCCGAGCAGCAGCTCCACGCAGGTCACGCTCGCAAAGAGCGCGCGGCTGCGCAGGCGCCGCACAAGGCCGCGGCTGTCGGCCGCTCGGCCGCCCTTGGGCGTGCGCACGAACTCGCCGCCGCGGGTGAGCAGGCCTTCGGCGACCGCGACCGCGCAGGTGACGCTCATCGCAAGGCCGAAGGTCATCACGACGGGCGCGAAGACCAGCCAGATCAGCCCCTCGTTCCACTCGCGCCGACGGAAATACTGCCCCGTCACGTAGAAGGCGACCGAGCCGCCGCCGAGCAGCAGGATGTTGACCGGATTGAAGATCATCCAGAACCACCCCTGCTGCACCGGCCCGACCACGACCAGATACGGCACGAAGAGCAGGCTGAAGGCGACGAGCAGCGGATGCACGAAACCCACGAGCAGATGCCACGAGGCCTCGCGCTTCACCCGCGCGGGCTGCGCGCTCGCGAGGATGACGCCGAGCTGCTTGCGCGCCACCTGGATGCCGCCCTTGGTCCAGCGGCGTTGCTGGCTCTTGAAGGCGGTCACGCTTTCGGGAAGCTCGGAGGGCACGGCGTAGTCGTCGCGATAGACGAACTTCCAGCCGCGCAACTGGGCGCGATAGCTGAGGTCGAGGTCCTCCGTGACGGTGTCGTCGCTCCAGCCGCCGGCGTCCTCGAGCGCGGCGCGACGCCAGATGCCGGCGGTGCCGTTGAAGTTGAAAAACAGGTCCGCGCCGTGGCGGGCGGCCTGCTCGACGACGAAGTGCGCGTCGAGAAACACGCCTTGGAAGCGGGTCAACAGACTGGCGCGCCGGTTCGAGAACTCCCACCGCGCCTGCACCACGCCCACGCGCGCTTCGGCGAAGTGCGGCATGAGTTTTTCCAGAAAGTCCGGCTCGGGCAGGAAGTCG
>CAMLNJ010000554.1 GCA_946481225.1 uncultured Verrucomicrobiota bacterium
CACCCCCCCTCTTACCCTACACGACGCTCTTCCGATCTGCTCGCGCCTACTTTGGTCCCGATACCCCGGGCTGGGTCGTGGGCTACACGACCAACGGCTGGAGCTGGACCTCTCCCGGCGAACGTCTCACCTGGGGCATCTGGTTCGGCGGCAGCGCATGGATGTGCCAGCACCTCTGGGACCACTACGCCTTCGGACGGGACCTCGATTACCTGCGTTCGGTCTACCCCGCGCTGAAGGGCGCCGCCGAGTTCTGGCTCGCCAACTTGGTCGAGGGCCCCGACGGCAAACTCATCACCTCGCCCTCGTCCTCGCCGGAGAATAGCTTTCGCACCGACTCCGGTATGCGCTCCTCCATCTGCGAAGGCGCCACGATGGAGAAGTCGATCGTCCGGGACCTCCTCGGCAACGCGGCCCTCGCGGCCGGCGCGCTCGGCGACGAGGACTTCCGGAAAAAGACAGAGAAGGCGCGGGACCGCATCCGTCCTCCGCAGATCGGCCGCCACGGCCAGATCATGGAGTGGGGCGGCGATTGGGACGATCCCAAGGACGAACACCGCCACGTCTCGCACCTCTTCGGCCTCCATCCGGGCCATGAGATCACCGCGCTCGGCACGCCCGCGCTCGCCGAGGCCGCCAAGGTCACCCTGCGCCATCGCGGCGACGAAGGCACCGGCTGGGCTCTCGCCTGGAAGATCAACTTCTGGGCCCGTCTGCGCGACGGCGACCACGCGCACAAGCTGATGACCAACCAGCTTCGCTACACCGAGGAGCTCAAGACGGTCATGCAGTATGCCGGAGGCACCTATCCGAACCTCTTCGACGCCCATCCGCCTTTCCAGATCGACGGCAACTTCGGCTTCGTTTCCGGCGTGAACGAGATGCTGCTCCAATCCCACGAACGCTACGTCGACCCCGCGGAGCCGTATCGAGATAGTTATTACATCGACCTGCTGCCCGCCCTGCCGAAGGCCTGGTCGACGGGCTCCGTCCGCGGGCTCCGGGCGCGCGGCGGCTTCACGGTCGATCTCGAGTGGCGCGACGGCGTCCTCCGAACGGCCCGCCTGGCCAATCCCGGCAAGCACCCCGCCGTCGGGCGCTTGCGCGACGGCGGACGGGTGATCGACATCGCCCTCGCCCCCGGCGAGAGCCGGGTCGTCCGGGAATAGCCCGTCCACACGCGTCCCTCCTCCTCGCTTTCCATCCCCCATGCCTGGTTCCTTAGCTCGCCGCCTGCTCGTGTTCGTCGTCGCCGCGTCCATCGCGGCGGCGACGCACGCGCGGGAAAACATCAACCTCAATCGCGAGTGGAAATTTCTTCTCGGTGACGCGCCCGGGGCGGAGGCCCCGGCGTTCGACGCCGGCCGCTGGTCCGACATCCACCTGCCGCACAGTTTCAGCCTGCCCTACTTCATGTGGACCGATTTCTACACCGGCCACGGCTGGTATAGGAAAAGCCTGGAGGTGCCCGCCGAGTGGCGGGGCAAGCGGATAGCGTTGGAGTTCGAGGGCGCCTTTCAGGAGTCGGAGATCTTCGTGAACGGACGTCGCGTCGGTCGTCATCGCGGGGGCTACACGGGCTTCAGTCTCGACATCACGGAGGCGCTGCAACTCGGCGCCAACATCGTCGCCGTCCGCGTCAACAACCTCTGGCAGGCCGATCTCGCGCCCCGCGCCGGCGACCATACCTTCGGCGGCGGCCTCTATCGCGACGTGCGGCTCGTGGTCACCGATCCGCTTCATGTCGCCTGGTGCGGCACATTCGTCATGACGCCCACGCTCGCCGCCAAGGCCGGCGCGGAGAGCACGGTCGAAATCAAGACCGAGCTTCGCAACGCCTCCGCCGTCGATCTGTCCGCCGTCGCGCGCACCGAGATCCTCGATCCCGCCGGATCGGTCGTCGCCACAGTGTCCACCCCCGTCAAGGTCGGGGCCGGCGCCGTTGTGACCGTCGCCCAGACCACGCCCGCCCTCGCGAAGCCCAAGCTCTGGCATCCCGAGCATCCGCATCTGTATCGCGCCCGCACCACCGTGTTCGCCGATCGCGGCCTGTTGTTGCGCGACAAGCCGGTCGACACCTATGAAACCACGTTCGGCTTCCGCTGGTTTGAGTGGACCGCCGACCGCGGCTTTTTCCTCAATGGGAAGCGCCTTTACCTGCGCGGAGCCAACGTCCACCAGGACCACGCCGGCTGGGGCGACGCGGTCACCAACGCCGCCCACGAGCGCGACGTGCGCCTCGTAAGGGAGGCGGGGTTCAACTTCATCCGCGGCTCCCATTACCCGAAGGATCCCGCCTTCGCCGCCGCCTGCGACCGCCTCGGCGTGCTCTGGCTCTCGGAAAACATCTTCTGGGGTATCGGCGGCCGCCACGCCGACAGCGGCTGGAGCGCCAGCGCCTACCCGGTCACGCCCGAGCACGAGGCGGCATTCGACGAAAGCGTGCTCGCCAGCCTGCGCGCCATGATCCGCATCCATCGCAACAGCCCCTCGATCATGGCTTGGAGCATGAGCAACGAGCCCTTTTTCTCCGACGTTCCGATGGAGAAGGTTCGCGCCTTGCTCGCGAAGTCCGTCGCCCTCGCCCACGAGCTCGATCCGACCCGCATGGCCGGCGTCGGCGGCGCGCAGCGGCCGCTCAACGCCGAGCGCATCGACCGCGTCGGCGATTTCGCCGCCTACAATGGCGACGGGGCCACCCAGCCCGCCTTCCTGAATCCCGGCGTGCCCAGCTTCGTCTCCGAATACGGCAGCGTGATCGCAGAGCGCCCCGGCGCCTTCGACCCTGGCTGGGGTGATCTAAAATCTCAACTCACCGAAGGTCGCCCGACGCAGTTTCCCTGGCGCGCCGGCGAGGCGGTCTGGTGCATGTTCGACCACGGAAGCCACGCGGGGCTCAACCTCGCCCGCATGGGCATCGTCGACTACTTCCGCGTGCCGAAGCGCGCCTATTACTGGTATCG
>CAMLNJ010000555.1 GCA_946481225.1 uncultured Verrucomicrobiota bacterium
CGCACGACGACAAATCGCGCTACGACGGCGTCTCCATCTCCCGCCCCGTCTTCGCGCTCGGCAAAGACATCGGCTTCCTCCCCGGCACGATGGAGGAAAAAATGAAGCCCTGGCTTCAGCCCTACTTCGACGCGCTCGAAGTCCTGATCCCGTCAAAGCCGCCCAAGGACCCGCAGTTCGCCGCGAAAAAAGTCTCCAAGAAAAAGCACAAGAGCGCGTCCGCCCTCGCCATGTCGCAGGCCGCCATCTCCAGCGGCAACGCGCCCATGCCCGCCAGCTCCGGCCCCAACGCGCCGATGAAACCCTACGAGCGCCTCATCAAGAGCGGGCTCGTCGAGATCGAGGCCCTCGCCTTCATCCGCGGCCGCTCGATCGCGCGGCGCTTCTTCATCCTCGACGAGGCCCAGCAACTCACGCCCCACGAGGTGAAAACGGTCATCACGCGCATCAGCGAAGGCTCGAAAATCGTGCTCATCGGCGACCCGGCCCAGATCGACAACCCCTACGTCGACTCGCGCAGCAACGGCCTCGTCTACTGCCACGACCGCATGAAAGGCCAGTCGCTCGCCGCGCACGTGAAGCTCACCAAGGGCGAACGCAGCCGTCTCGCCGAACTCGCCGCCGACCTGCTCTGACCCCGGCCGCCCGGATCGGATTTCAACGCGGAGGCGCAAAGGCGGGGAGAAGCCAAACCTCTTCGCTCCCGTTCCCGTCTCCGCGCCTCCGCGTCTCTGCGTTGAAATTCCGCCGTCCCGCGGCGTCAGCCCGCCACCGGATCGGCGCGAAACTTCTCCGCGAGATTGAACCAGGCCACCTGCGCCTGGCGCCAACGCGGTTCGCGGCGGATATCGGCCATCGCCTTGCCCGTGTGATTGCACACGAGATAGGCCGCCGGCCCGGCGCGCAAAAACGCGTCCAAGCCCTGTCCCGCCTCCTCGTGGACAAACTCGAAGTCGCCGACGCCGTAATCGCGTTTGGCCTGCGCCTCGCGGAGCGCCGCGGCGTCTGCGGGCAATTCATCGGCAAAGCTGTGCTCCCGCGGCCCTTCGTAGCCGAGCACCGCGGCCTCGCCGCGCGCGTCGATTCCGAGCAGCGCCCACTCGTCGAACACCGGACGCCCGTAGAGCGTGTTCATGCGCTCGAATTGGGAGCGGATCAGCGGAAGGGCGTCGGCGATGGTCATGGCGCGGGGAAAGCGGTTCCGAAAAACCGGCATTCCGCCACCGCGCGCAAGCCCGCTCCTCCCCCGGGATGCGTTTTAACGAATCCCCCCGATTTCGCCGACCGTCTTGCCTCCGGCGCCGCGGCGCTCCATCTCCTTGCCCTTTTCCCTTCCATTCCCGTCCCGCCTTCGGGCCCCTCGCTCCCAGCTCCAATGTCCGTCTCCGCCGCCAAGCGCACCGTCGACATGCAGATCCTCGCCGACTGGATCGAGCCGGAGGCGCGCGTGCTCGATCTCGGGTGCGGCCGCGGCGTGCTCCTGGAATTTCTCGCCCAGACGCGCAAAGCCCGGGCGTTTGGCGTCGATCTCGACTTCAACAAGATCGCCGCCTGCGTGCGCCGCGGCCTCGCCGCCTACCAGGGCGACATGCTCGGCTACATGCGCGCGCTGCCCGAGGGCCATTTCGACCACGTCATCTGCTCGCGCACCCTCGAGGAGGTGCCCGATCCGGCCGCGGTGATCGCCGAGGCCCTGCGCGTCGGGCGCGCGGTGACGGTCGGCTTCGCCAACCACGGGTATTGGAAAAATAGATACGCCGCTTTCTTCCGCGGCCGAAAACCCCAGAACCCGGTCTACCCCGCGCCGTGGCACGAGAGTCGCCCGGCCAATCCGGCCACGATCGCGGACTTCGAGGCGTTTTGCGCCGAGAAAGGGTATCGCATCGTCCGCCGCGCCCATCTGCGCGGGGACTGGAAAAGCCCCTCGAACTTCTGGCCGAACCTGCTCGCGGGCTACGCGCTCTGCCAGCTTTCGCGCTGAGCCTGGAAACGGCGGTCGGATCGGGTCGTCTCGCACACGCCGTTGGCCGAAAATGACGCGGCGGCGGGCACGAAGGCCCGTCCTCCGAATCAGCCCGCCCACGCGCGCAGTTTCTCCGCGCGCACGAAAAACACGCAGTCGCTGCCGTCCTCGGTGGCGAGCCACTCGGGGGCGAGTGCGGCGAACTCGCGGTTGACCAGCTTGCGCAGACCGCCGATCTCGACCGCCACGATGCCGTGGGGGGCGATGCGTTCGCGCGCCTGGCGCAAGAGCTTGCGCACGATGATCAGCCCGTCGGGACCGCCGTCGTGCGCCATGCGCGGCTCGGCCGCGAACTCGGGGTCCTGATTGTCCACGTGCGCGCTCGGCTCGTAGGGCGGATTGCTGACGATCAGATCGTAGCCGTCCTCCGCGCGCGGCGGCGGCGGAATGGCGTCGAACACATCGCTGCGATGCAGCTTCACGCGTTTGCCCGGGCCGCCGTCGGCCGCGTGCGCCTTCACGTTGATCGCGGCCACCTCCAGCGCGGCGGGCGATAAGTCGAGCCCGTCGACGCGCGCCTCGGGATAGGATTCGGCGAGCAAAATGGCGAGGCAGCCGGAGCCCGTGCAGACGTCCACGGCCCGGCGCACGGGCGCGCCCTCGGGAAGCAATTCGAAAAGATGCGGGATCAACTCCACGAAATAACTGCGCGGGATGATCACTCGCTCATCGACATGGAAGCGAAGCCCGCCGAGCCAGGCCTCCTTGGTCAGATACGCGGCGGGCACGCGCTTCACGGCCCGGGCGTGCAACACTTCGCGCAGGGCGATGCGTTGCGCGGGCGCGAGCGGCCTGGAGAGCGCGGACTCGTCGCTGTCGAGCGGCCAGTCCAGCGTGCGCAGAAAGAGATAGAGGGCCTCGTCATGGACGTTGTCGCTCACCTGCCCGAGGGCGAGCCGGCCGCGCGCGTAGACGTCTTCGGCGAAGTCCATCCACGCGC
>CAMLNJ010000556.1 GCA_946481225.1 uncultured Verrucomicrobiota bacterium
CCGAGCGCCATCGAGACCGAGGCGCCGGAGGTGTTGCCGTATTTGGCGATGGTCACGACGAACTTTTCGTAGGGGATGCCGACGCGTTTGCCGACGGCGCGCAGGATGCGCTCATTGGCCTGGTGCGGCACGATCCACGCGATTTCATCGGGCGTCAGGCCATGACGCTGGATGGTCTTCTCGATCTGATCGGCAAAGGCGATGACCGCGTTCTTGAACACCGCGGCGCCGTCCATCTGGAGATAAAAATCGTCGCGGTCGCTTCCGTCCGCGCATGGGACCGGGCGCGCGGCGCCGCCACCCGGACGCTGGATGGCCTCAAAATGCGCGGCATCGCCGGAAAGCGCCATGCGGTGGAGGCGGTGGCCGCCGGAAGTGGCGGTGAGCACGGCCGCGCCGGCGCCGTCTCCAAAGAGGAAGGCGGTCTCGTGGTCGTTCGGATTGGTGATGCGCGAAAGAAGCTCGGCCGTGACAACCACGACGTTCTTCGCCGTGCCGCCGCGGACAAAGGCGCGACCGACCTCGAGCGCGTAAAGCCAGCCGGAGCAGGCGGCGTTGAGATCGAAGGCGAGGGCCTTGGGGCAACCAAGATGGCGGGCGAGCGCGCTCGCCATCGAGGGCACGGGCTGGTCGGGAATGATGGTGGCGAGCACGATGCCGTCGATCTCCGAGGCGGCCAGGCCGGCCTGCTTGAGCGCATGCTTCACCGCGGTGGCGGCGAGCGAGGTGGCGGTTTCCTCGGGGCCGGCGTAGCGACGCTCGTGGATGCCGGTAAGCTTGTGCATCTCGGCTTCGGTGCGGCCGGGGAAGGCTTTTAGAATCTCGCTCGTGGGACGGACGTTTTTCGGCACCGCGTAGCCGACGCCCGCGATGCAGACGGTGTCGTCGGCCGGCGTCGGCGAGGCGAGGGCCTCGGCGGGAACGAGCGACGCGGACGCGCCTCCCGCCCCGGCGGCGGTCGGCCGCGTGGCGAGCCAGGCTTGAAAATCTTCGCCGGTGATGCGGCCGCCCGGGCCGCTGCCGCTGATTCCGCTAAGCGAGCCCGGATCGAAGCCGGCCTCTTGGGCAAGCTTGGTCGCGCGCGGCGTCCAGAGCAGACCGCCCGTCGCGGCGGCGGGCGCGGCGGGCTTGGCGACGGCGGGCGCGGGGGCGGAGGCCGCGCCGGGGCTCGGCGTTCCCGGGGCGGAAACAGCCACGCCCTTGGACTCCAAGTGGCGAAGCGATTCGTCGGCGGTCTCGATGCTGAGAAAGAGATCACCCGAGCGGATGATGTCGCCGGCGCGGCAGTGGACGGTCTTCACGACGCCGTCGCAGGGCGCCTCCCACTCGAAGACGGATTTGTCGCTCTCGAGCTCGGCCGCGATTCCGCCCTTTTTGACCGCGTCGCCGGCCTTCACCTTGAGGTCGATCACGGTCAACTCGTTTACAGTCGCCCCCATGCTGGGCACGGGGATGTCGATGAGGAAGGTGGCCATGCGAATTTGGAGAACGGTCAGCGTGACAAACCGATGTCCACCGGTCAACCGCGAGGCGGAGGCCGCGCGACGGCGGGCAAAGAATGGGGACAACGCGCGGCGGACGAGAACGCCGGCCGCGCGTCAGCGACTCAAGCCGCGCGCGCGAGGCGCCAGAAAGCCAGGCACTTCACGAGCAGGGCCTCGAGCTGATCGAGCGGCACCATGTTGGGACCGTCGGAGAGCGCGTTGTCCGGATCGGGGTGCGTCTCGAGAAAGAGGCCGTCCGCACCGGCCGCGAGGGCCGCGAAGCTGAGCGTGGGCACGAATTCGCGCTGGCCTCCGCTCTTGCCTCCCGCGGCGCCGGGGAGCTGGACGCTGTGCGTGGCGTCGAGGATGGTCGGATAGCCGTTCTTCGCCATGATGGGGAAGGTGCGCATGTCGACGACCAGGTTGTTGTAGCCGAAGGTCGCGCCGCGCTCGCACTGCCAGATCTCGGCGGCGTTGCCGGCCTTCAACTTGCCGACGACGTGGACCATATCGTTGGGCGAAAGAAACTGGCCCTTCTTGACGTTGACGACCTTGCCGGTCGCGGCGGCGGCGAGGAGGAGATCGGTCTGGCGACAAAGGTAGGCGGGGATTTGCAACACGTCGCACACGGCGGCGACGGGCGCGCACTGCTCGCTCTCGTGCACGTCGGTCACGCAGGGAAGACCGTAGTCCTTTTTGACCAAGGCGTGGAGCGCGAGCCCTCCCTCGAGTCCGGTGCCGCGGCCACCGGAGATGGAGGTGCGGTTGGCTTTGTCGAAGCTGCCTTTGAACACGAGGTTCAGCTCGGGATACTTCGCGCGGAGAGCGACGAGTTTCTCCGCGACGGAGCGGACGACCTTCTCGTTTTCCAGCGAGCAGGGGCCGGCGAGGACGAGGAGTTTTTGGGAATCGAAGAGAGGCATTTTATTTTAACGCAGAGGCGCGGAGACGCAGGGAATGGATCAAGGGAAGAGTGCCATGACGCTCAGGCCTTCTTCGCCTTCTCCGCGCCTTTGCGACTCTGCGTTGAAATCTGCTTGGTTTTCTTCGCCTTCACGGCCTTGGCGGTTTTCGCCGCCTTCACCGCCTTCACCGGCTTCCCGCTCTTCAGCGCGGCGGCGACGAAGGCGGTGAAGAGCGGATGAGGCTGCAACGGCTTGGACTGGAACTCGGGGTGGAACTGCACCGCGAGGAAGAAAGGATGGTCCTTGAGCTCGACGATCTCGACGAGGTTGCGGCGCGGGTTGATGCCCGAGACCTGGAGGCCGGCGCGCTGGATCTGGCCGACGTAGGCGTTGTTGACCTCGAAGCGGTGGCGGTGGCGTTCGCGGATGCTTTCGGCCTTGTAGGCCTTCGCGGCCTTGGAACCGGGCGTGAGCGCGCACTCGTAGCTGCCGAGGCGCATGGTGGCTCCCTTGTCGATGACCTTCTTCTGCTCCTCCATCATGTTGATGACGGGGTGCGGCGTGTTGG
>CAMLNJ010000557.1 GCA_946481225.1 uncultured Verrucomicrobiota bacterium
ACAATTCAAGATCCTACGCGGCGCCGCCACCGAGCGCCCCTTCTCCTGCCCGCTTTGGAAAATCTCCGACCACGCCGGCGTCTACCACTGCGCCGGTTGCGGCCTCGCCCTGTTCAACTCCGCCGACAAGTTCGACTCGGGCACCGGCTGGCCGAGTTTCAGCCACCCCGTCGCGCCCGGCCGCATCATCGAAAAAGAGGATAATTCCCACGGCATGATCCGCGTCGAGACCCTCTGCGCCCGCTGCGACGGCCACCTCGGACACGTTTTCCGCGACGGGCCGCCGCCCGCCGGCCTCCGTTACTGCATCAACGGGGCCGCACTTCGTTTCGAGCCCGCCGCCGACGCCCCCGCTCCCGCCGACCCGTCCAATCCCACGACGCCCGCCGCCCCCTCGACCCCCGCCGTCTCCCAAAGCGCCAAAGCCCAGCCTTGAGCCCGCCGCACCGCTCGCGCAGCCTCCCGGACTTTTCCTCCGCCGCTTCACCGCCTTCGCCTCCCGCTTCGCATGTCCCACGCCATCAAAGCCGCCACCGATCCCGTGAAACAGTTCTCCGTCTTCACGGAGAACCGCGTCGGACGCCTCTCCGACCTCACGTCGCTCTTCAAGGCGAACGACGTCCACGTGGTCGCCCTCACCGTTCTCGATTTCACCGACACCACCATCCTCCGCTTCGTCGTCGACGACAACGACAAGGCCCGCGAGCTCATGGTGAACAACGATTTTCCCTACACCGAGTGCGATGTCGTCGCGGTCGAGATCAACGACGAAGCCGACCTCAAGGAGGTCCTCGCGGCCCTGCTCGAGGCCGAAATCAACATCCACTACGTCTACAGCTTCATCAAGCGCCCCGAGGGCCGCGCCGCCCTCGTCCTCAACATCGAGGACCCCGACGTCGCCGCGCAGTCGTTGAACACCCATGGCTTCAGGGTCCTCACGCAGTCCGACATCGCGCGCTGACGTCTTCGACGAAACGGCTCCGCCGTTCCGCCATACACCGCGTTCCACCTGAGGCGACGCGCGCCGCGCCTACCGCTTCCGCCTCGCCGACTTCGTCGCCTTGCGCGGCACGACGATCACCGGGCAGGTCGCCTGACGCAGCACCCCATGCGTGGTGCCGCCGACGATCAAATCGTAGAGGGCGGTGTGCCCGTGCGAACCGAGCAGGATCGCGTCGGCCTTGTGCTTCGCCGCCTGCTCGAGGATGTGCTTCACCGCCACGCCGGTCGTAAACACGGAGCTCGTATCGATCCCGCGGGCCGTCAGCTCGTCCTCGAGATGCTCCAACTGGTGGCGCGCGCCTTTTTCGGCCACATCGATCGTCTCCTGAACCATCTCGGCCCCGATGCCGAACTCGGTCGTGACGATGGGCGGCATCAGACTGTGGTGCAAAATCACCTTCGCGCCCGATGCTTGGGCGAGTTCCACGGCCGTTTCGACGACGGCGCGCGTGGCGGTGGAAAAATCAACCGAGACCAGCAGCGTTTTCATGACGGGATAGGGTTTGAGTGAACCGAAAACAAGACGCGCTCCGAACTGGCGAAAGCCTCGCCCGATTCGGCCCGAAAGGCAACCCCGCTCGCGTTCCAGCCAAGTCCCCCGAACTCCGGTCTTTCAGCGCCCGCTCCGCTTCAGCTTCCGTCGAACCAAGGCCAGCACCTCCTCGCGCCCCTCGACACGGAACACCCACGCGGCCGCGAAAAACACCGCCGCGCCCAGCGTGATCGTCAGCGCCAGCCCGGCCGCGCCCCGCCAGCCCGCGATACCCACCCAACGATCCCAGCCCCAACGCGCCGCCACGACCACCCCGGCCATCACCGCGCTGGCCGCGACCACCTTGCCCAGATGCGCCGCGAGGTGCCGAAAACCGAGCCCGGAATGCTCCCGCGCGAGATGCGACTGCAAATAGATCGCCTGCAACATCACCGCCACCGTCGAACCCAGCGCCAGACCCGTCGCGCCGAACCAATGCATCAGCACCAGGCTCGCGACGACGTTCGTCACGAAACTCCACCACGCCGCGCGCACCGGAGTGCGCGTGTCCTTGCGCGCATAGAACGCCCGCAGCGCGAGGCTCACGAACGCGAGGAACGGCAACGCCAGCGCGCTCGCCCCCAGCATCGGCGTCATCATCGTCACATCCTCCGCTCTGAAGGCCCCGCGTTGGAACAGCACCCTCGTGAGGGGCTCGGCCAGCGCGACCATGCCCGCCGCCGCCGGCACGTTGATGAGCAGGATCAGCCGCATCCCCTTGCGATAGTCCTGCGCCAGCAGATCGAAACACCCTTCCCCCGCGTGTTGCGCGATCTTGGGGAAAACCACCGTCGAGACCGCCAGCGCGAAGACGCCGATCGGCAGCTCCATCACGCGGGTCGAGAAGTTCAGCAAGATCGCCGCCTCTTCGCCGATCGAAAGGCCGAACAGGCGCGACAGCGATGTGTTCACGAGGTAGATCGCCGAGCCGAAAAGCGTCGGCACCATCAGCCGCGCGATCTGCCGCACCCCCTCGCTCCGCGCCGGCGCCCAGCGCGGCCGCCAGCCCATCCGTGCCAACGCCAGCGCGGGCACGAGCATCTGCAAAAATCCCCCCAACAACACGCCCGCACACAGCCAGAGCATGCGCCCCTCCGCGTCGGCGCCGGTCGCCCGCACCCCCACCGCGAGCAGTCCCATCATGGATAGGTTCAACCAGACCGGATTCAGCGCCGGCTCGAGGAAACGATCGCGCGTCTGCAACGCCGCGCTGAAGACCGCGGCAAGGCACACCATCACCATGTAGGGAAACAAAAGCAGACCCAGCCGCGCCCCCATCACCCAACGCTCCACCGTGCCCGGCCGCCACCATCCCGTCTCCAAAAGACGCGGCCCCCACCACGCATGCGCCGCGAGCAGCAACATCGCGAACGCCGTGATCAAGGTCGTCGTCATGAACACCCACGTCGCCACCTCGTTC
>CAMLNJ010000558.1 GCA_946481225.1 uncultured Verrucomicrobiota bacterium
CGCGACGGGGTTGATTTGGTCGACGGCCCCGGCGTCTCCGGCGCCACCACCGCGACGCTGACGCTGACCGGAATAGACGACGCCTTCGCCGGTTCCTACCGCGTGATCGTCACCAACGTCGTCGGCACCGCCACCTCCGACGAGGTTTCACTCACGATCACCTCGCTTGCGGTCGCGCCGTCGATCTCGACCGCTCCGGCCGGCAAAACCGCGGTCTCCGGCGGCGACGTCGATTTCCTGGTCGTCGCCTCCGGCGCGCCCGCCCCGAGCTTCCGTTGGAAATTCATGGGCGCCGATCTCGTCGACGGCCCGGGCGTCTCCGGCGCGACGACCAGCCGTCTCGAGCTTTTCGACGTCACGCCCGCGCAGGCCGGGGCTTATACCGTTGTCGTGACCAACGAGGCGGGCTCGGTCGAGGCATCCGCCGATCTGGTGGTTCAAGTCGCTCCGTCGATCACCGTCCAACCCGTCGGGCGCACCGTCATCGCGGGAGCCGTCGTCGAGTTTTCAGTTGGCGCCGCCGGCGACCCCGCGCCGACCTACCAGTGGCGGAAGAACGGCGAGGACATTCCCGGCGAGACTTCGTCGACGCTCGCCCTGGGCGCCGTCGGCCTCTCCGCCGCCGGCGATTACACCGTCGTCGTGAGCAACGCCGCCGGCAGCGTCGTGTCCGAGGTCGCCACCCTCGGCGTCGGGACCGTCCCCGTCATCGTGACCGGGCCCGCGCCGCGTCGCGTCGCCAGCGGCTCGCGCGTCGTTTTCACGGTCGTCGCCTCCGGCACGCCCGCGCCCTCGTTCCAATGGTTGAAGGACGGCGAGGAGATCGAAGGCGCGGTGGATTCCGATTACGTCATTCCCGCCGCCTCCGGGACCGATGCGGGCGCCTACTCCGTGCGCGTCTCCAACTCCGCCGGCTCCGTCCTCGGCGAGGCGGTTTCGCTCTCCGTCGCGCAGGCGGTCCGGACCGACCTCGCTTCGCGCCGGCAGGTTTTCGCTCCCGGCAGCATGCTTTCCTTCGGCGTCGAACGTCCGAGCGGATCGGTGCGCTACCAGTGGTTACGCAACGGCAAGGCCATCTCCGGCGCGAACGACGCGTTCCTCGTGATCGACAGCGCCGCCGCCGCCGATTCCGGCACCTATGCGGTCAAGATATACAACTCCGCCGGCCGTCTGATGGGCACCCGTGTCGTCGCGGTCTTGAAGATCACGGTGGCCGGCGACTACGACGCCGTCCTGCGCGATCCCGCCACGCTCGAACCCGTCGGCATCGTGAATCTGAGCGTCCTTGATGGCGGCGCCTTCTCCGGCCAGCTCGCCTACGTCGACGGCAAGCGCCACGCCTTCCGCGGTCGCCTCGCCTTCCTCGAACAGGTCTACGCCGGCGAAGCGTCCGTCACGATCAAGCGAAGCGGCGGTCTTTCTCCCCTGGTGCTGGATCTTTCGCTCGACGCCCGCGCCGCCTCGACGGAATTCGCCGTGTCCGAGGGCACGGGGGATTCGTCCGAGCTCGTCGCGGTCGGTCTCGGCAAGGCGCGGATCAAAACCGCCGCCGAATGGGCGGGACGTTACCAGCTCTCCCTCGCACCGAAGACGCCCGTGCCGTCGGGCCAGCCTTCCTCCTCGTCGGTGCTCGCCGCCGCCGTCGATTCGAAGGGCGCGATGAGAATCACCGGCGCTCTCGTCGATGGAACGAAGCTGACCGCCAGTTTCCCTTCCTCCGTGTCCGCCGACTACGCCGTCTGGTTCGTCCTCGCCGGCGGCAAGGCGCATCTGGGCGGCGGGCTGGGACTTGAGAGGGATTCGGGTGGAAATTATTCCGCCAGCGCCGCCTCGAGCGGTGACTTCGTCTGGTTCCGTGCCGCGGACGCCAAGGCGAAGAACTATCCCGCCGGCATCGATCTGCTTCTCGAACCCTCCCTGACGAAGCGCTGAGCAACGAGGCCCGGGCCTTCGGGGCCCGGCTTCGCTCGCCTGGCGCGGGCCGATGCCATTCACCGCGCGGTCGGGCCACCGGGCCGCGCGCGCCGAGTGTGAAGATTGCGTGACCGAGCCGTTCTGCATTCGCGCTTCGCCGATTTTTTCTGCCGTTTTCCGACCTCATTTTCCGTCCACCGACGTCCCTTTCATCATGCCAACCACCCTTCCTCTCGCCTTCGTCATGGGCCAGTCCCCGATGGAACTCTTCGTCCACGGCGGCTGGATCATGTGGCCTATCCTGGCCGTTTCGCTCGTCGCCGTCACCGCCGTCGTCGAGCGCGTGATTTTCCTGATCCGGGAAAACACCCTCCGGCAGCCCGCGGTCGTCGAGCAGATGCTGGAGAAGGTCGAGAACGGCGACACCGAGGCCGCGATCCGCCTCGGGCAGCCCAGCGGCGACTACGTCGCCCGCACCTTGGTCTACGCGCTCACCCACAAGGACCACTCGCTGACCAACGCCTTCACGCGCGCGGCCAACCAGGAGCTCAATCGATTCCAGAGCGGTATCGCCGTCTTGGATACCTGCATCACGATTTCTCCGCTGCTCGGATTGCTCGGCACGGTGCTCGGGATGATGAACACCTTCGGCGCCCTCGGCGACGGCGACATCGCCGCCAACGCCGGCAAGATCACCGGCGGCGTCGGCGAGGCCCTCATCGCCACCGCCTACGGCCTTCTCATCGCGATCGTCGGCCTCCTGCCCTACAACGTGCTCAACGCCCGCGTCGAGGAGGCCCGTCACAACATCACGGACGCCGCCAACGCCCTCGAGCTCACGATCAAGAAAGAGGCCGCCGCCCGCGCCTGACGCCGCGTTCCCTCCCTTCCTCTCTCAACGCTCTCCCTAAATCTTAACCATCATGGCAGGCGGCGGCGGCAATCGCAGTGGCTCGGGTCCGAAGAAGGCCCGCATCGAGATCATCCCCTTGATCGATGTGATCTTCTTCCTGCTCGCGACCTTCGTCCT
>CAMLNJ010000559.1 GCA_946481225.1 uncultured Verrucomicrobiota bacterium
GCAGCAGCCCGCCGATCCTCGCTGTCGGCGCAGCCGGGAGCAGGTGCTCCGCACCATACGCTATATGCGCGAGAACTTGGGCCGCTCCATCTCGTTGGAGGAACTGGCCCGGGCGGCCGGCCTCTCGATCCCGCATTACAGCGCGATGTTCAAGCGCCAGATGAACTGCAGCCCGATCGGGTTTCTCACCCGGCTCAGGCTTCAGAAGGCCTGCGAACGCATCGAACATTCGGACGACACCATCGCCGAGATCGGCTACGCGGTCGGATACGGCGATCCGCTCTATTTTTCCCGCGTGTTCCGCCGCCACATGGGAGCCACGGCCTCGGAATACCGCAGTCGGATCGGCGGATAAGACGGGCGGTTTACCGTGTCGGCTCCAACTTGAAGATCAGGCCGTCCAGAACGGAGTCGGTGTGGAGCTTGAGCTTCTGGGCGGGCGTGAGCGTCCGGCCTTCGGGCAGCCGGGCTTGGGCGTAGGCCTCGACGGCTTCGGCTTCGCGGCGGGCGGTGGCGAGGAATCGGGCGACGTCGTCGGCGGTGCCCAGGGCGGCGGGGGACTTCTCGCCGAGAAGGCAGTGCCAACGGTCGGTGTCGGCGCAGTAGACGACCAGGGCGCCGGTGGGGAAGGTGCCGAGGCGCGAGGCGGTTTCGCGGAGGTAGGCGTCGATGCCGGCTTCCGGAGTTTTGGCGAGCAGGCGGGCGCAAAGGCGGACGCCGGTGAAGCGTTCGAAGTTGGCCAACTTGAAGGTGAAGCCGCGGGCGCGCTCCCACTCGGTCGGGAGCAGGCCGTCGGGATCGTCGAAGGGGGCGTCGGGGCCGGGTTGCGAGGGGCCGGCGTATTTTTTCGCGGCGGCGATCCGGGCGGCGAAGGAGGATTCGGTGACGCGGAAGGCGTCCGCTTCGGAGCCGACGCGGAGGATGCGGACCCGCATGGTATCGCCTTGGCGGATGCGCGGGAGGAGTTCGAGGCCGCGCACGACGTGGCCGAAGACGCTGTGGAGGTAGTTCAGGCGGGGAACCGGGCGTAGCATGACGCACCACTGCGAGCCGTTGGTGTCGGGGCCGGAGTTGGCCATTTGCACGACGCCCGCGCGGTCGTGGCGGAGGCCGGGCGCGATCTCGTCTGGGAATTCGTAGCCGGGGCCGCCTTCGCCGGTGCCGGTGGGATCGCCGCCTTGGACGACGAAATCGTCCACGACGCGGTGAAACACGAGGCCGTCGTAGAAGGGCTCGCCTTTGCGCGGGCCGAGCGCGCCTTCTGCGAGGCCGACGAAATTGGCGACGGTCATCGGGGCCTGCTTGTAGTGCAGCTCGGCGATGACGACGCCTTGCGGAGTGGTGACCTCGGCGTAGAGGCCGTCGGGGAGCGGAGGGGGCGGTTCGGTGGTTGTAGCGAGGGCGGCGGACGGGGTGGCGAGGAGAAGGAAGAGGGCGAAAAGGAGGGCGGCGCAGCGGGCTGCGCCGACAAAAGCGGCAGCAGGCTGCCGCAGTCCAAGGGGGGAGGCGGGGATCATTGGGCGCCGGCGACGAGGCGTTTGATGGGGCGGGCGAAGGCGATCAGGAGCAGGCCGGCGGCGAGGGGGAGAATGATGATTTTCAGATACATCCCAGGCCATTCGGCGACGCGGTCGGCGTGGAACTCGCCGGCGAGGAGGCCGGCGATGAGGCTGCCGAGCGAGGTGGCGAGGAACCAGATGCCCATCATCTGGCCGACGAAGCGGCGCGGGGCGAGTTTGGTGACGGAGCTCAGGCCGACGGGGCTGACGCAGAGTTCGCCGAACGTGTGCAGCAGGTAGGTGGTGATGAGCCAGGTGGGGAGGGCGGAGTCGCCGGCGGCGACGACGCGCGAGGCGCCGGCCATGACGACGAAGCCTGCGGCGAGGAGGAGGAGGCCGAGGCCGAATTTTACCGGGATGGAGGGATCGAGCTGGCGCTTCGCGAGCCAGACCCAGAGGGCGGCGAAGACGGGCGCGAGGGCGATGATGAAGACGGGGCCGAGGGCCTGGAACCAGGCGGCGGGGACGGTGTAGCTGAGAGAGTCGAGCTGGCGGTCGGTGTAGCGCTCGGCGAAGAGGTTGAACGAGGAGCCCGCCTGCTCGAAGCCGGCCCAGAAGAGGGCGGAGGCGAAGAAGAGCACGAGGATCATCGAGACGCGTTTTTTCTCGGTCGGGTCGAGTCGGCCGAGGGCGAAGACGCCCGCGAAGTAGGCGGCGGCGATGGCGAGGATGACGTAGGTCGCCCAGCGCGCGATGGCGACGGGGTCGAGGGTGACTACTCCGGTGATCGCGAGCGCAGTGATCAGGACGACGGCGGCGGTTCCGCCGAAGAGCAGCGCGCGCTCGGCGAGGTGGAGCGGGCTTTCGTTGCCGCGGCGGAGGCCGGCCTGGCCGAGCCAGGCGCGGGAGAGGTGGAATTGCACGAGGCCGAGCACCATTCCGACGCCGGCGGCGCCGAAGCCCCAGTGCCAGCCGATGCGGGTGGCGAGCAAGCCGCAGATCAGCGGGCCGATGGCGGCGCCGAGGTTCACGCCCATGTAGAAAATGGTGAAGCCGGCGTCGCGGCGCGCGCCGCCCTCGGGGTAGAGCTCGGCGACGAGGCCGCTCATGTTGGGCTTGAGCGTGCCGCTGCCGATGACGACGAGGACGAGGCCGAGGTAGAAGGTCTGCGTCCAGGGCAGCGCGAGGGTGAAGTGGCCGAGCGCGATGATGACGCCGCCGATCCAGACCGCGCGCTGGGCGCCCCAGAGGCGGTCGGAGAGCCAGCCGCCGGGGAGGGACATGAGGTAGACGGCGGCGGTGTAGAGGCCGTAGATCGCGGTGGCGGTCTTGTCGTCGAGCGCCATGCCTCCGCGCGTGGCGTCGACCATGAAGAGCACGAGCAGGGCGCGCATGCCGTAGTAGCTGAAACGCTCCCACATCTCGGTGAAGAAGAG
>CAMLNJ010000560.1 GCA_946481225.1 uncultured Verrucomicrobiota bacterium
GAAGCGGATGGCGTTGTCGAGCTCGGCGGGGAGGCGGCCGATCTCGAGATCGCCGTCCTGGGCGACGTAGACGCGGCTCGGGCCGGTGCCGTTGGTCTGGGTGGAGAAGGTGGCCATGTAGCCGCGTTTGAGCTTGAAGGAGCTGATGGCGCGGTTGAGCGAGCCGAGGGAGGCTGCGCTGTTGTAGTAGGTGTATTGGCTATACGAGGCGGAGGCGCCGGTGAAGTCGGGGCCGCTGAAAGCCTGGAGGGGTTGGACGGACGGGGCGTGGGGGATGACGATGGCGCCGAGCTCGTGTTGGACGACGCGGACGTTGGAGCCGGAGGAGGCGGCGGCGCCGTTGACGCGGAGCTGGGCGAGGTAGGTGGAGACGACGACGGAGGGTTTGACGGAGGTGAAGAGGACCCAGGCGTCGGGGGAGGTGAGGTTGATGGTGCTGCCAGAGAGAGGGGACGCGGCGGTGAGGCGGAGCTCGGATTTGCCGCCGAGGGTGACGGTGGCGCCGGAGAGGGAGGCGTAGGTCTGCACGCCCTCGGAGATCGTGATCGTCTGGGCGCGGGAGAGGACGGGCAGGAGGACGAGCGAGAGCGCAAACAGCCACGACAAGGCGCGGCCATGCAGGACGGAGACGGGGTGGGACATGGGGCCTATGACTGGAGTGTGCGCCGATCCGCCGATGTTGAAAGCGTCCGGGGCGGGATTGGGCGATTTAGCGTAGACGCGCCGACGTAAAAAAGGGCGGCGGGGGAACCCGCCGCCCGGAGGCTTGCGAAGGAAGGCGTTTGGGGAGCGTAACCATTCAGTCGAGACGCCTGAGACGACTTCGACTGAACGGTCACGGATTACTGCGCGAGGGTGAGTCCGTAGGGTTTGTCGGCGAGGTAGACGCGGTAGGACTTGATGCGGCCGGGCTTGGAGGTGTCGCCGGCGCGGGCGAGGTAGCGGATGCCGTGGATGGCCTGGCTCTCGCCGAGATCGATGACGACGCGATGCGGGAAGCCGGGTTTCTTGTCCTTATACTCGGTGTGCCAGTGGGTGTTGGGCTGGCCGTCGAGCATGTTCTCGGCGTAGCCGGCCTCGGCGGCGGTCTCCTCGCTGTCGACCCAGAGGATCTTCCAGGCGGACTTGGAGAGGGCCTTGCCGGCGGCGTCGGTGGCGTCGAGTTCGCTGATGGTGGCGAAGGGCGAGCCGCCGTGGGCGTCGAGGGCCTCGAGGGCGAGGTAGCGGCCTGTGGCGGGGTGGGCGAACTTCACGGCCTGCCATTCGGCTTCGGGGCGGAATTCGCCGTTGTGGGCGGAGGAGAGGCCGGCGGCGCTGAACTCGCCCTTGGCGCGGGAGGGGCGGGCAAAGTCGAGCTCGGGGCGAAGGACGTCGAGGATGGGCTTGGCGAGGCCGGCGAGCTCGGGCTTGGCGGGGCCGATCATGTCGAGGACGACGACCTCGTTGCGGCCGGCGCGGAGCCAGGGGCCGGGGATATACATGGTCTGCTGGGGCCCGATGTTCCAGAAGCGGCCGAGGCAGTGGCCGTTGACCCAGACGAGGCCTTTGCCCCAGGTGCGAACGTCGAGGAAGGTGTCGGCGGCCTCGGCGAGTTCGAAGGAGCCGCGCCAGAAGGTCGGGCCGGCGGCCTTGACGGCGGCTGAGTCTGCCGGCGCGGGCTGGAAGCGGAGGGCGGCGAGGTTGGCGGCGTCGAGCTCGAAGGGGTGGATGCGCCAGTCGCGGACCTCGACGGGGCCGGCGGGGCCCTCGGGGTCGAAGCGGACGGGGCCGTTGATGCCCTTGCGGTCGAAGACCTCGCGGCCGAAGTTCACGCGGCCCATGGCCTCGACGACGATTTCGAGCCGGGTGGAGGAGGCGCGGGCGGGGATGGCGAGTTCGTAGCGGCGGGAGCGGCGGTCGAAGACGCCGGCGGGTTTGCCGTCGAGGAAGACCCAGCCGAAGTCGTGGACGGCGGGGGCGGAGAGCATGCCGGCGGGGCCGGCGGGCAGGGTGGTGGCGTAGACGGCGACGCCGCGGCTCTGGTCGTAGGCCTCGATGTGGCGGGCGGAGGCGTCGACGACGGGCTTGGTCAGGTTGCCGAGGACGGTGGCGGTCTCGGTGAGCGCGAAGGCGGGGATGGAGACGACGGGGTTCGCGGCGGGCGGGGGCGGGATGGACTCGCCCGGTTGTAGGTATTTGGCAAATACGTCGCGGATGGCCTCGAACTTGCGGTTGCTCCACCCTGCCTCGCTGATGGGGGCGTCGTAGTCGTAGCTGGAAGTGTCGGGCAGGAAGGGGCGGTCGGAGCCGGGCCAGAAGCCGAAGGTGGTGCCGCCGTGGGCCATGTAGATGCTGAAGGAGTGCTTGTTCTTCAGCATGTAATCGAGGTCGGAGGCGATGGGCTCGGGCGCGAGGGTGGCGTGTTTGCGGCCCCAGACGTCGAACCAGGCGGGGTAGTATTCGCCGTTCATGAGGGGGCCGGTCTTCTGGAACTTGCGCAGGGTCTCGAAGGACTTCTTGGCGGCGCCCTGGCCGAAGTTGACGACTTGGAATAGGTCGTCGCGGTGGCCGTTGGCGATGACGCCGGCGGGGTTGCAGGCGAAGAGCGGGACGTCGAAGCCGCCGTCGATCAGGGCCTGGCGGAGGGCGCCCATGTAGACGGGGTCGTCGCCGTAGGAGCCGTATTCGTTCTCGACCTGAACCATGAGGAGCGGGCCGCCGCGGGTGACTTGTTGCGGGCCGAGGACGCGACCGACCTCTTTAAGGTAGCGCTTGGCGGGTTCGAGGAAACGCGGGTCGGTGGTGCGCAGGCCGATGTTGTCGTGTTTCACGAGCCACCAGGGCAGGCCGCCCATCTCCCACTCGGCGCAGGAGTAGGGGCCGGGGCGGAGGATGACCCAGAGGCCTTCCGCTTGGGCGAGGCGGCAGAACTCGGCGACGTCGGCCTGGCC
>CAMLNJ010000561.1 GCA_946481225.1 uncultured Verrucomicrobiota bacterium
GCCGAAAATCGTGGCGCCCTTTTCCCGGGCGTTGGCGGCGCGGAGATTCCGCACCAGTTCCTGGCCGTAAAAAAGATTGTCTCCGAGCACGAGGGCGGCGGGCTCGAAGCCACCCAGAAAACCGCAGTCGGCGGCGATGGGAAATGCCTGCGCGATGCCCTCGGGCGCGGCTTGCTCGGCGTAACTGAACTTCACCCCGAACTGCGCCCCCGTGCCCAGAAGGCGGCGGAAAAGGGGCAAATCCATCGGCGTGGAGATGATCAGAATCTCGCGGATACCGGCCAGCATGAGGATCGACAGCGGATAGTAGATCATCGGCTTGTCGTAAACCGGCATGAGCTGCTTGGAGACCGCCAGCGTGAGCGGATAGAGACGGGTGCCCGCCCCTCCGGCGAGGACGATGCCTTTGCGAGTGGACGCGGTGTTCATAAGGTTAAGAGGGAGTTTTCAGGCCTTGGCGCCGAGGCGCTCGAGCTTGTGGGAGCCGCTGAGAATGGCCGCGGTCCACGCCTCGTTTTGCAGATACCACGCGACGGTCTTTCGGAAGCCGGAGACGTGGTCTTGACGAGGAGCCCAACCGAGCTCGTTACGAATCTTGGTCGCGTCGATGGCGTAGCGGAGGTCATGGCCGGGGCGGTCGGCGACGAAGGTGATTTGCTCGACATAAGAACGCCCGTCGGGGCGGGGCCGGAGCTCGTCAAGAAGCGCGCAAAGGAGCCGCACGAGGTCGATGTTCCGGCGCTCGTTGTCGCCGCCGATGTTGTAGGTTTCTCCAGGGCGTCCACGGGAGACGACGGTGTGCAGGGCCTCGACGTGGTCTCCGACGTAGAGCCAGTCGCGGATGTTCTCGCCCCGGCCATAGACCGGAATCGGGTCGCCGCGGAGCGCTTTGAGAATCACCACCGGAATGAGTTTCTCGGGAAATTGGAAAGGGCCGTAGTTGTTGGAGCAGTTGGTCACGAGGGCCGGCAGCCCGTAAGTATCGGCCCAGGCGCGGGCGAGGTGGTCGCTCGCCGCCTTGCTCGCGGAATAGGGCGAATGCGGATCGTAGGGCGTGGTCTCGGTAAAGAGACCGGTTGCGCCAAGCGATCCGTAGACCTCGTCGGTCGAAACGTGCAGGAAGCGGAAGCGATCACGGGCGGAGCCATCCAACTTCTCGTAGTGCGCGCGGGCGGCCTCCAAGAGCGTGAAGGTGCCGACGACATTGGTCTGGATAAAGGCTGCGGGGCCGTCGATGGAGCGATCCACATGGCTCTCGGCCGCGAGGTGTATCACCCAATCGGGCGTGAACTCGGCGAAGAGGCGTTGCATCATGGCGGCATCGCAGATGTCGGCGCGCACGAAGCGGTGGCGAGGGTCGCCATTCAGGTCGTCGAGCGAATGCAGATTGCCGGCGTAGGTGAGCGCGTCGACGTTTAGCACCTCGTGGCCGTGGGCGACGACGAGGTGGCGAACAAGATTGGAACCGATGAATCCGGCGCCGCCGGTGACCAAAATTTTCATGCGAAAATCTCGTTCAAGTCTGCCACGCGCGAAGCGCATCTCGGATCGCTTCGCGAATGGGCGTCATCCGGATGCCGGCGGAGGCGAGCTTGGCGGAGGACAGCACGCAGTTGCTACGCGGCGCCTTGGCGGCCTTGGCCATGAAGTCCGCCTCGTCCCTAAAGAAGGAGTAGGACTTCGGGCACACGCCGCTCTCGAGGATGAGATCGACGACCTCGCGGGTGCTCACGCGGCCCGGATTGGTTACGTTGTAAATACCGAAGGGGATCCGTTTTTCCCAGCAGGCGACGGTCGCGTCCACGAATTCGTGAAGCTGGGAAATCGAGTTGGTCGCGTCCAAAAGGCGCTCGTAGTGCATCAACTTGGCCAGGTAGTTGCGCGACTGATCGCGGTGATCGAACGGTATTCGCAGGCGCCATACATAAACGGCGGGAAGGCCGGCGAGCACCTCTTCGCCCAGCGCCTTGGTGCCGGAGTAGAAGGAGCAATTGTTCTGGCGGAAGGTGAAGTTGGGCGCGTCGGTTTCGGTGAAGCCGGTGCCGTCGGGACGCGCGCCGGTGTAGATGCAGCCGGAGGAAACATGTCCCCACGGGACGCCGGCGGCGGCGCAGGCGCGGGCGATACGACCGGGCAGGACGGCATTGCCGAAGAGGCACTCGTCCTTGTGGAATTCGCAGGCGTCGACGTTGGGCTTGCCGGTGTAGCCGGCCGCATTGATCAAAAAGGACACCTTGTCGGCACGTAACGCGGCCAGAAGCTTCGCGGGATCGGCGTAGTCGAGTTCGCTCCGGGCGATGCTCTTAAAGGACAATCCCCTTCTCGCCAGAAGGTCTTGATACGCTCGGCCGACGTAGCCGGAACCGCCCAGGAGGTAAATCATGTTGGGAAAGGCCAAGGTTCGATGTGTCGAATAAATGACGCGGCGCCCATAGCCAAACAAGTTTCCGGCGTCCGCCCTACTTGCCGATGCCGCAGGCGCGGAATCCGATCTTCCGCAGCTTGGCGAGGTCGATGATGTTGCGGCCGTCGAATAGGAAGGCCGGCTTGGGCATGGCCGCGTAGATCTTCTCGTAATCGAGCGTCTTGAACTCGTCCCACTCGGTCACGACTGCGATCGCGTGCGCGCCTACGCAGGCCTCGTAGGCCGTTTCCGCCACACTTAACCGGCAGCCCTGAGCAACGGCCAATGCGCCTGAACCTGAAACCGTCGTCGAACCCATGACCTCGCGCATGATCTCGTCGGCGGGCACCTTGGGATCGTAGACGACCACGTTGGCGTGCTCGGCGAGCAGGTCGCGGCAGACCTTGATGGCGGGGGTTTCGCGCGTGTCGTTGGTGTCCTTCTTGAACGCGAAACCGAGCACGGCGACGCGCTTGTCCGCAACGGTGTTGAAGAGACTGCGCACGATCTTCACGGCGAAGCGGC
>CAMLNJ010000562.1 GCA_946481225.1 uncultured Verrucomicrobiota bacterium
GGCATGACGGTCGTAGTTCCCGAGATCGATCCCGCGCGGCCGGCGCAGGCGGATCCGGCCAAGCTGGTCCAGGCGATTCAACAAGAGGGCGTCACGACGTCGTTCGGTTCGCCGACCCTGTGGGGAAACCTGGCCGCGTATTGCCAGGAGAAGAAAGTGACGCTTCCCACGCTGAAGCGCGTGCTTTGCGCGGGGGCGCCGGTGCCGCCCTGGCTCTGGAGCGCGTCGCGGAGGTTCATGCCGGCGGGGCGCATGCACAGCCCCTACGGGGCGACCGAGGCGCTGCCGGTCAGCACGATCTCGGCCGACGAGGTGCTGGACGAGACGGTGCATCACACGGTGAGGGGCGCGGGTGTATGCGTAGGGCGGATACTGGTGGACAACGAGGCGCGCGTGATCGAGCCGGTCGAAGGCGTGGTGGCGGACCTGGCCGAGACGAAGGCGATGCCGGCGGGCGAGATCGGCGAAATCATCGTTCGCGGGCCGACGGTGACGCGCGAATACGACGGTCTGCCCGAGGCGACCGCGGCGGCGAAGATTCTCGACGGCGCCACGGGCGAGGTCTGGCACCGGATGGGCGACCTCGGTTATCTGGACGAGGAGGCGAGGCTTTGGTTTTGCGGGCGGAAGGTGGAGGCGGTGTGGACCGACCGCGGTCCGCTTTATCCGGCGCAGGTCGAGCCGATCTTCGACGCGCACAAGGAGGTGAGGCGTTGCGCGCTGGTGGCGTTGCGGGTGGGCAGCCGCACGCGCGCGGCCGTGGTGGTGGAACCGGTGAAGGCGGAGATGGTGGAGTCGTCGGACTGCCGGCGGATGGCGCGCGAGTTGCGCGAGATCGGCCTGAAGCATCCCGGCACGGCGGCGATCAAGGTGTTCTATTTCAAGGACCGGCTGCCGGTGGATGTGCGGCACAACGCGAAGATCCACCGGCTCGCCCTGACTCGTTGGGTGAACGAGGAGGGCGCGGTCGGGTTCGAGTCCGACCCGAAGCGATGAGCGCGGGCGCGGACAGACAGGCGGCGGCGGGGGACGCGGGCGCGGTGTTGGTGACGGGCGGGACCGGATTTCTTGGTTCGCACCTGGTCGAGAGGCTGCTGGCGCAGGGGCGGCGCGTGACAGTGGTGTCGCGCTCGGCGCGGCCCGAGCTGGAGCGGCGAGGCGTGCGCGTGGTGACCGGGGCACTGCACGACGCGGCGGTTTGCGCGGAGGCGGTGCGCGGCGTGGGGACGGTGTTTCACGTGGCGGCGCGCGTGGGCGTGTGGGGGCGTTACGACGATTTTTTCCGGGACAACGTGCTCGCGACCCGCGCGCTCGTGGGGGCGGCGCGGGACGCGGGCGTGAAGCGTTTCGTGCACACGAGCACTCCGAGCGTGGTTTACAACGGGCTCGATCTGGCGGGCGCGGACGAGACGTTGCCGCTGACGCGGAATTGTCCGAGCCCGTATCCCTTGACCAAGGCGATCGCGGAGGGCGAGGCGCTGGCGTTTTCGACGGAGCGGTTTCGCGTCTGCGCGCTGCGGCCGCACCTGATCTGGGGCGTGGGCGATCCGCACCTCGTGCCGCGGATCCTGGCGCGGGCGCGGGCCGGGCGGCTGCGTATCGTGGGCTCGGGAAAGAACCTGGTGGACATGGTGCATGTCGAGAACGCGACCGACGCGCAGCTGTTGGCGGAGCGCGCGCTCGGAGCGCCGGACGAGGCGCCGGGGCCGGCGGCGGGCAAGGCCTATTTCATCACGAACGGCGAGCCGGTTAACCTGTGGGATTGGGTGAACGACCTGCTGCGGGCGCTGGGGGAGCCGCCGGTGACGAAGCGCATATCGCTCGGGGCGGCGCGCGGTGTCGGCGCGGTCTGCGAGGCGCTGTGGCGCGTGCTGTCGCTGAAGGGCGAGCCGCCGATGACGCGTTTCGTGGCGGCGGAGCTGGCGAAGGACCACTGGTTTTCGATCGAAGCGGCGCGGCGCGATCTGGGCTACGCGCCGCGCGTCAGCATGAAACAGGGGACGGCGGAACTGGTGGCGGCGCTGCGGGTGGGGCGCGGGTAGGGGCGCGCCTTGCGCGCGCCCGAGACGGTGCGGTGCGCGAACGGGACGGCGGAGGTGTTCGACGGGCGCGCACGAGGCGCGCCCCTACGAGGCGCGGGCGAAGAAGCGACGGGCGCGGTCGGTGCGTGGGGCGTCGAGCACTTGGGCGGGCGGGCCTTGTTCGACGATTTTGCCGGTGTCCATGAAGACGATTTCGTGGGCGGCGGCGCGGGCGAAGGCGACGTCGTGGGTGACGACCACCATCGTGGTGCGTTCGGCGGCGAGCTGGCGCATGACGGCGACCACTTCGCCGATGAGCTCGGGGTCGAGGGCGCTGGTGGGCTCGTCGAAGAGCAGGACGGCGGGTTCCATGGCGAGGGCGCGGGCGATGGCGGCGCGTTGCTGCTGGCCGCCGGAAAGCTCGCCGGGATAGGCGTCGAGTTTGTCGGAAAGCCCCACGCGGGCGAGGTGGCGTTCGGCGAGCGCGCGGGCGGTGGCGGCGGGGAGCCGGCGGACGGCGCGAGGCGCGAGCGCGACGTTTTCCCATACGCGCAGGTGAGGAAATAGGTTGAACTGCTGGAACACCATGCCGACGCGGGCGCGGTGGGCGTCGAGCGCGCGGTCGTGGCGGGCGCTGGCCAGACGGCCTTCGAGGCGGATCTCACCGGCGTCGGGAACGACGAGGAAGTCGAGGCAGCGAAGGAGGGTGGATTTGCCCGAGCCGCTGGGGCCGAGGATGGCGGTGACCGAGCCGGCGAGGATAGAGAGCGAGACGTCGTCTAGCGCGGCGAGGGTGCCGAAGCGTTTCACGAGACCTTGCGCCTCGAGGACCGGCACGGAGTCGAAAGCGGGGGCGTCAGGCGGCATGGCGGCGGAACCGGCGCTCGAGGCCGCGGACGAGGAGCG
>CAMLNJ010000563.1 GCA_946481225.1 uncultured Verrucomicrobiota bacterium
ATTCGTCGTGGCCGAAAAAGCGATAGGTCGCCCCGTCGTTGGTGAGGTATTCCAGCCAGAGATCGTAGTTGTCCGCCCAGTGGACGAAGCCTTCGCCCGGCTGATAGGTGCCGGATTCGTGGTAAAGTTGGGTGACGCTTTCCTCGTGGCGGACAACGGGGTTTTTGCCGCTATAAAGGTCGAGCGCCTGGTTCGCCTGGACGGTAATCCGGTAATCGGCCGCGTAGCCGTCCCAGTCCTTGCCCTCGTAGCGGTAAACCGCGCCGAGGGGCCAGGGGCGATATTCGGAGATCCGGATGGTTTCGGCGGCGGCATGGACGGCGCCGGCCGTCGCGATGCCGGCGAGGAGGAGGGGGAATAGGCGGAGTTTCATGGAGCGTGGCGGGGCTGGGCTGGCGAGCGGTGACGAGGGATAACGAGGGCGTCAGGGGGCGATGAGTTGAACTTCGCCGACGCTTTGTTCGGCGGTGGCGGGGGCGCCGGCGGGGGCGAGGAGGAAGTGGGCGGAGCCGAGGAGCGGATCGGTCTCGGCGGCGAGGTCGGGGCGCTGGCGCAGCACGCCCGAGAAGGACACGCGGCGGGCAACGACTTTGGCGACGGCGGGCCTGGTGGCGGTGGCGGGGGTGACGACGGTGTCCTTCAGCGTGAAGGATCCGGAGAGGGCGCCGGTGGCGGGCTTGATCGTCATTTTCCACGCGGTCGGGTTGGCGATGGGCGCGGCGGTGTCGGCGGGGGTGGAGGCGACGGAGACAAGGCTCCTGGCATCCAGACTGGCGGCGTCGGGCAGCGCGGAGAGGAGGTCGCCGAAGGGGAGCTCGGCGGGGCCGTGCGAAATCCCGAAGGGAAAGGGACCCGGGGCGGCGGGACTGGCGGCGAGGCCGAGTCGCTGGGCGAGCGTGACGGCGGACCGGGCGGGCGTGGTTTGGGTCGCGGCCGTGGCGGCGACGGGGGGCAGCCAAGGGTCGAGGGTGGCGGTGAGATCGAGGGGCCCGAAGCCGAGCCGGTGGGTCTTGTCCTGTTTGGCGGCCGGAGTGGAGGTCGGCAGGGGGGCCTTGGTCCAAAGGAGCAGGCCGTGCTCGCGAGAGACGTGGGAACGACCGGGGAAACGGGTTTGATCGGGATGGGGTTCGAGGTCGAGGGTGCCGGCGAGGGCGCTGTCGAGGCGGGTGCCGTGGGGTTTTACGAAAAGACGGAAACGGCCCTCGGCGTCGGGTTTGGCGGAGGCGGTCAACGGGGTGCCGTCGGGGAGCTTGCCCGACAGGGAAAGGAGGCCGGTGGTCGGGGCGACGGAGCCGGTGGCGTAGCCCGAGGCGCGGGGGAAGGCGCGGGAATCCGGGATGCGGCCTCCGCCGAGGTCGGCGACGGGATCGCCCAGGATAAGGGTGTAGGCGCCAGCCCAAGGGGAGGCGGATTTGGCCGCGACGTCGGCGAGGCGCGAGCCGCCCTCGACGGTGACGAGATGGTCGGCGAAGGGCGCGCCGCGCGCGAGGTCGGCGGCGAGGGTATCGGCGGCGAGGGCGAGGCCGGTCAAGGCGTAGGCGGGGGAGCCGGTTTTGGCGTTGGCGGGGATGTTGATCGTCGCGCCCGTGGCGGAGGCGTAGGGCGCGGCCGAGGCGAGCGTGCCGGTAAAAGCGAGATCGGTGGCGGCGGAGGCGAGGGCGATGCGGCCGGTGAACTTGAGGCTGTTGGCGGAGACGCGGAGGGTAAGTTTGCCGAGGGGGACGAGGGAGCCCTCGGTGTAGGCGGGGTCGAAAAGCAGGGCCTCGTAGTCGCCGCCAAAGCCGACGACGTGGAGCGGGCCGAAGGGCGAGCCGGGGGCGAAGGTATAGTTGGCGGCGAGGCCGCCGACGAGGAAGAGCGGATAAGCGCGACCCGGGTGGGCGGCGCCCGGGCTGGCGGCGACGGCCTTGGTGGTGACGACGGGGGCTTTGGTGATGACGCCGGGCTTGGGACTGCCGAGGGCGTCGGCGGCATCGGCCGGGACGAGACCGTCGTAGCGCAGATCGGCGGCGGAGGGGAGGCGGTTGGCCTGGCCGACGAGGCGGGCGAGGGAGAAGTCGGGAGCGACGCGGACCGCGAGGGGCTTTTTATCGACCGCCAAGGTTCGGATCACGGGCGCGGCTTCTTTGTAGGTGGCGTTGCCGGTCTGGATGGCGCGGACGACGACCTTGCCGGCCCCGGTGAGGGTGAGCGTGGAGCCGGAAAGGGTGGCCGGGCCGGAGACCAGTTCGAAGGAGACGGGCAGGCCGGAGCCGGCGGAGGCGGCGAGGACGAGGGGGGCCGCGCCGTAGGTGGCGGCGGGCGGCTGTGCAAAAGCGATGGTTTGGGCTTTCGTCGGCGTGGAGGAGGCGACGGAAAAAGTGCGCTCGACGGCCGGGGCCGCGACGTAGGTGACGCCGTTGTTTTCTCCGCCGGGCTGGGTGGCGCGGATGATGACGGTGCCGGCGGCGGCGAGGGTGAGCGTGCGCCCGTCGGCGCCGAGGGTGGCGGGACCGGAGACGACGGAGAAGAAAACGGGCAAGCCGGAATCGGCGGTGGCGGCAAGAAGGCGGGTGTCGCCTTTGCGAAGATCGTCCAAGGGGCCGGTGAAATCGATGGATTGGGCGCGATGGACGAGAGCGTGGACGGCGAGGTCGGCGGTGACCGAGGCGAAGGACAGATCCCAGCCGACGAAAACCCAGCCGCTTTCGACGGCGAGCTCGGGGGCGAGCGCAGGGGCGGCATAGGCGACGGTTTGGGCGAGCGCGCCGCCGCCGGTGCGCGTGGTGTGAGCGCCGACGTCGAAGGTGACCGCGTGGGAGCCGAGACCGAGGGCGGCGTTCAGATCGAAAAGATAGACGGCGCCGGTGCTGGTGTCGCCGTAGCCGAGGTCGGTGTGGTGCCACTCCGCACCGACCGCGAGCCGGTCGTCAAGGAAGGCGAGGGAG
>CAMLNJ010000564.1 GCA_946481225.1 uncultured Verrucomicrobiota bacterium
TCGAGGAGCGGCACGGTGGCGTTGGCGCTGACGTAGAGCGGGAGGCCGGCGAGCGATGCGAGGGGCACGCTCCAGGCGCCGGTGCCGGCGAGCCGGCGTTCAAAGAAGCCTTCCGGCACGAAACCGTGCAGCGCGGCGCCGAGGGCCAGCGCGCCGAGCAGCCATGGGGCGATTTTTCGCAGGATGTAGACGCTGGTGTCGCCCGCGTCGGCGACGCGGGCGCGCCAACCCCGCGGCGGCGGCTCGTCCTCGTCGTCGTCGGCCGGGGCCGTGGCGCCGGGCACGAGCCAGCGCTCGGCGCGGAGGAGCGACAACACGCCGCCGCCGACCACGCCGAGCGCAACGCCGGCCACGGTGTAGGCGAGCGCGAGTTTCCAGCCGAAGGCGACGCCCATGAGCACGACCGCGATCTCGTTGACCAAGGGCGAGGTGATGAGAAAGGCGAAAGCGACGCCGATGGGGAAGCGCGCCTGCACGAAGTCGAGGAAGATCGGCACCGAGGAGCAGGAGCAGAAGGGCGTGAGCGCTCCGAAGATCGCGGCGGCGGGATAACCGAAGGCGCGGGCGCCGGGCCGGTCGAGCCAGGCGCGCAGCTTCTCCATCGGGAGGGCCTGGCGGACGAGCCGCATGACGAAGGAGATCGCGAGGATGAGGACGATGATCTTGAGCAGGTCGTAGACGAAGAAATGCAGCGCGGCGCCCACGCCCCGGGAGGCGTCAAGGCCGCCGAGGCGGACGACGAGGAGGTCGGCGATGTATTCGGCCCAGGTCCACATGGACGCAGCATGGGCTTTGCGGAGGCTGCGCGCCACGCTTGGTTTGGCGGGGAGGGCCCGCGGATTGCGTGGGAGCCAAAGAGGGGGCGCCATCGATGCGTGTTTCGCAAACCAGTGGCCGGGGGTGCCTGGGAGTTGCGTTTTTTTGCGGCGGAAGCTGCGATGCGACGACCATGACCAAGCCCGCCTGCCCGGCCTGCACCCTCGACGATGTTCTCGAGCATTCCGACCACTGGGAATGTTCCACCTGCGGCCACGAGTGGCCGAAGGAGGAGGCGGCCGAGGCGGCTCGCGTGGTCAAGGACGCGAACGGCAACGTGCTTTCGGAGGGTGATAGCATCACCGTGATCAAGGACCTCAAGCTCGGGGGCTCGCAGGTGCTGAAGGCCGGCTCGAAGGCGAAAAACATCCGATTGGTCGACGGCGACCATGAGATCGACTGCAGGATCGACGGAACGGCTTACATGCTGAAGGCCTGCTTCGTGAAGAAGGCCTGATTATCCCGGCAGGTCTCGGAGGTTGGGGATGGAGGTTGGGGGTTATTGCGCTTGGGAGACCCGCCAGCCGAGGCCGGCGAGTCCGCACTCCGGCCCTTCACCTTGGCCAATGGGCGCCGAGCCTTGGGCTGCGATGCGGATGTCGGTCACGAGGTGCCGCCGCTTCGCGTTTGCCAGTGCCGTTCGTGTCGCGCGGCGTGCAGCACGGCCAGCACAACGACTTCATGCCGCGCTTCGTCGATTTCGTAAATTATCCGGTAGGGAAACCGTGCCGGATAGCGCCAGCGGATATCCTTCGTCGGATGGCGACGGGCATTCAGGCGCGGGTTGTCGGCGAGAGAACCCAGACCTCGAAAATTGCGTCGGCGAAGCGGAGGCCGAGACCCGCTTGCCGAGACTCATACCACGCGGCGGCTTCGCCTATGTCCGTCTCGACCTCGGGCCTGAAGACGACCCGCCAAGTCATGCGCCGATCCGCGAGCGGACGCGTGACTTCATTTCTTCCATCGACAACGCGGAAGAGGGGTTTTGCCGATGGGCGGCTTGGCGGCGTTCGATTTCGGCCTCGTCGGCGGAGGAAAGCGGCGATTCGTCGAGTTCCAGCGCGCGCCGAATGAGCATCTGGCGCTCTTCGACGGAGAGAGCGGGGAGTTCGGCCAAGACGTCGGTGAAGCTCATGGGGGATCGCTACGCCATCTGCTCGTGAGGACAAGTGCGGGGTGCGATAGCGGCCGGGGCCGACGACCGCGTATGCTTAAACCATACGATCGTATGGTTTAAGCGGTCGAAACGGTGAGCAGCCCGACCCGACGCAAACGCGCGAGGAGGCGGCGCTCGTATTTTCGAGTCAGTTCGTGTTCCCAGAGACGGAGCACGCGCCAGCCGCGGGCGCGGAGCTGGCGGGTGACGAGGAGGTCGCGGGTCTGGTTGCGGGCGATCTTCTGGCTCCAAAATTCCGCGTTCTGCTTGGGCTGGGTGGCGTTGGATAGGGCAGCCGTGCCAGAAGCAGCCGTCGACGAAGACGGCGATGCGGAGCTTGGGGAAAACGAAGTCGGGGCGGACGCGGAAGGGTTTCGGATCCGGGGCGATGGCGAAACGAGTCCCTCGTTCCGCTACGCGGGACGGCGTTTTTCCGGACGTAGCGGAAGCGCGGAGCGCTTTCGTGGATCGAGGAGCGGCGGCGCGGATGACCGCGCCGCGCCGCCAGCCGGTGATGCCGAGCGCTCGAAAGACGGCGAGGAGCCGCAGTTCGGTGGAGGCGTTGCCCCAGCCCTTCACCTTGGCCATGAGCGCCGAGCGTTGGGCCTTGGTGAGGATGTCGGTCATGGTCGGCAAATCAGCCGCGCGTCCAACGGTTCAATGGCTGGCGGCGGGCGGAGCGGACATAGGGCACACGCAAGGACTGGTCTCGCACGGCATAGGTCACGTGGTATTTGAAGCGAGGCAGGTAGCCGCAGCGGATGCCGGGCGCGATTTCGGGGCAGGATTCTGGAAAGGAGCGGATGCGCCGCTCCCATTCCGCGTATTCGTCGAGAAATGCGCCGCCCAGTTTGCCTTCGGATTCCAGATAACGCGCGGCGGCGATCAATTCGGCTTCGGCCAGCCGATTGAAGGAAACCTTCATCGCAACGCGGCGCGGGCGCGTTTGAG
>CAMLNJ010000565.1 GCA_946481225.1 uncultured Verrucomicrobiota bacterium
CTCTCTTCCGTGAGAAGATGAGCTTTTTGGATTCGATCTTCAAATACTGCTACGCCTTCGGCTTCCTCCTCGCCGGCTACATGATCGACCGCATCGGCATCCGCCGTGGCTACGCGGTCGGCATCGGCGGCTGGAGCCTCGCCGCCGTGCTCCACGGCCTCGTCCACTCCGTCACCGGCATGAGCTGGGCTCGCGGCCTTCTCGGCGTGGGCGAGGCGACCAACTTCCCCTCCGCCATCAAGACCGTCTCCGAATGGTTCCCGAAAAAGGAGCGCAGCTTCGCCACCGGAATTTTTAACGCCGGCGCCAACGTCGGCATCATCCTCACCGCGCTCTGCGTCCCCTTCATCATCTCCCACTGGGGCTGGCGCGCCTCCTTCATCATCACCGGCGCCATCGGCGCCTTCGTCCTCTTCTGGTGGCTCAGCATCTATCGCACCCCCGAGGAGCACCCGAAGCTCTCCAAGGAAGAGCTGGCCCATATCCGCCAGGACGGCCCGCCCGACACCGGCAAGCCCGTCAAATGGCGCTACCTCGTCAGTTACCGCGCCACCTGGGCCTTCGCCATCCCCAAGTTCATGACCGACGCCGTCTGGTGGTTCTATCTCACCTGGCTGCCGACCTTCTTCAACGACAACAAGGCCTTCACCGAGAAACTCGACCTCAAGCAGGTCGGCCTTCCCTTCCTCGTGATCTACCTCGTCTCCGACGGCGGCAGCGTCTTCTTCGGCTGGCTCGCCACCAAGTTCATCGGCATGGGCTGGTCGGTGAACAAGGCCCGCAAAGTCACGATGCTCATCTGCGCGTGCTGCGTGGTGCCCATCGTCTTCGCTTCCATCACGAGCAACATCTACGTCGCGATCGCGTTGATCGCCCTTGCCACCGCCGCTCACCAAGGGTGGAGCGCCAACCTCTTCACCACCGTGGCCGACCAGTTCCCGCGCCGCGCCGTCGGCAGCGTGGTCGGCATCGGCGGCCTGGCCGGCGGCCTCGGCGGAGCGCTCCTCGCCGCGAAGGTCGGCGCCATCATCAACACCGGCGGCTACGTCCCCCTCTTCGTCATCGCCGGTTCCGCCTACCTCCTCGCGCTCCTCGTCCTGCAGGTCCTCTCGCCCAAGCTCGCGACGGTGGAGATCAAGTCCGCCTGATCCGCGCGCCGCGCTCGTTCGCTTTCCGCCGGGAGCCGCCACGCTCCCGGCTTTTTTGCGCCCGAATCAACCTAGATCCGGCGATAGCCCCGGCGAAAGATCGGACAAGATGCTGAGACAGATGGTGATCGCGGCGGCCCGAAGGCGCACCTGGAAGGTGCGTCGAGCGGCCGACGCGATCAGCAGATGTCCAGCAGCTTACTCGAGATGAGTCCCGGCTATCGCCGGTTCTAGGATCAACCCACCGCCCCAAAATTCCCCCGCCCATGCCCCGGAGCAAATGTTCGTAATACGAACATTTCTCCGGAAGCCTTTCTTTATAAACAGGTAGAAGCAGATATATCCGGGCAGGCCGGAGTCGGCCCCGGCGACGCATCTGCTCCCCCCGACGGCGCGCCCGGCACCCACGCCCTGCCGCGAAAAGGCCAAGACCCCCGCCCGCCGCGCCGCTCAGCGGCCGACCGAGAAGGACCCGAACTCCGCCTGCGCGTCGCCCGCGGCGCCCGGCGCGGCGGAGCAGAACACGCCCACCTTCGCGCCCACCCAACGGCTCGAACTCGCGGTAAACGGCCTGCCCAGCGCGGCGAAGGGCGCGGAGCTGCCGGCCTCGGTCGCGCGGAATAAGAAGCGGCAGCCAAGGTCCGCCTCCACCTGCACCCTCAGCGTTACCGACTGGCCGTCCGGCCAGGGCACCGAAGCCACGACCGTTTCCAAACCGCCCTTGTCGGCGCGCGGACACAGCACCTGCACCAACTCCTGGCCGCCGTCGGCGCGCTCGCGCAGCCCGATCCAGCCATAGTCGTAGCCAAAGACCACCAGCCCCGCGCGCAGCCCCGGCACGCCCTCGCCCTTCAGGACGAGCGGCACCTCGCAGGCGAAAGACGGCGCCGGAAATTTCTGCAGGAGAAGATTCGGCGCCATCCACAGCGAGTCGGGCGACGGCGCAGGCGCCGCGCGCAATCGCAGCCCGCGCGCCCCGGGCGCGCCGCGCACGATCCAATCCAGCGCCGGGTTCGCCTGCCATTGCCACTGCAAGCCGGGCCGGCCGCCCAGGAAAAGATCGCTCGTCGCGGGCGCGCTTGCCGGCTGCGCCGGCAACTCCGGCTTCGCGTGCTCCAGCACGGGCTCGCCCGTGCCGTTGTCGTCCGAGTCGACGCCCATCACCGGCCACCCGTCGGCGCGCCAGCGCATGGGTTGCAGATGCACCACGCGCCCGTGCCCCGGCATCTCCTGAAAATGGAAAAACCAGTGCTGCCCCGCGGGCGTGTCGACCCAGGCGCCTTGGTGCGGTCCGTTGACGCGGGTCGAGCCCTGCTCGAGCACGACGCGGTTTTCATAGGGACCGCGAATGTCGCGCGAGCGGAACACCGCCTGGTAACCCTCGGCGACGCCGCCGGCAGGCGCGAAGATGTAATAATAGCCGTCGCGCTTGTAGAGCTTGGGGCCCTCGAGCGTGCGCCATCCGGGCATCTTGTCCGCGTCGATCACGACCGCGCCTTCGCCCAACAGCCGGGTGCCGTCGGCGCTCATCTCCTGAAGTGTAATGCGGTTGTTGATACCCGCCCGGCTCTTTGCCCAGCCGTGCACCAGCCAGGCGCGGCCGTCCTCGTCCCACAAGGGGCAGGGGTCGATCAGGCCGCGCCCGGCCCTGAGCAGGAAGGGCTCGCTCCACCTGCCCCGCGGGTCCTCGGCCGTGATCACGTAGAGGCCGAAGTCGGGATCCGGATAGAAAATCCAAAACTTTCCCGCATGATGCCGTATCGCCGGAGCCCA
>CAMLNJ010000566.1 GCA_946481225.1 uncultured Verrucomicrobiota bacterium
TGCAACTGATGAAGGACGCCTTCGCGCCGCTCCCCGGCTTCTCCTGGTTCCGCGACCTCGCCGCCTTCCTCCAAGGCTCCGCCCTCGCCACGTTCGTCGCCGGCGCCCTCCTCCGCGTCCTCGTCCAGTCATCCTCCGCCATCGCCGTCATCGCCATCGCGCTCGCCCGCGGCGGCCTTCTCTCCGCCGACCAGGCCGCCATGATGATGTTCGGCACCGGCGCCGGCGTCGGCCTCTCCATCTTCCTCCTCTCCTCCAACCTCCGCGGCGTCCCCCGCCAGATCGCCCTCTACCAGGCCCTCATAAACGCCTCCGCCGCCCTAGCCCTTTGCTCGCTGTATTACCTTGAGCACTACACCGGGGCGCCCCTCGCCCTTTCCCTCGCCGCCACGCTCGCCCCGGCGCCCGATTCCCCCGTCCGCCTCGCCTACGCCTTCCTGTTCCTGCAATGCGCCGCCGTCGCCGCCGCGTTGCTCGCCTCCCGCCCCGCCGCCGCCTGGCTCGCCCGCCTCTGCCCGCCCACCGACGAACAAGACCTCTCCCGCCCCCGTTACATCTCCCCCGAGGCCCTCGCCGACCCCGACTCCGCCCTCGAACTCGCCGACAAGGAACAGGTCGCCCTCCTCGCCCACCTCCCCGCCCAGCTCGACACCCTCCGCGCCCCCTCCGACCAGGGCCGTCCGATCACGGGCGCCCCGCCTTCCGCCGCCGCGCCCGCCATCCCGCCCGACGTCCGCCACCGAGCCGCCCAGACCATCGCCGCCGAGATCCAGGCCTACCTCCGCGAACCCGTTGAACAAGCTCGCGACCCCCAGTCCTCCGTCCGCCTCCTCGCCCTCGAGCAACGCCACGGGCTCGTCGTTTCCCTCACCGACACCGTCCACGATTTTACCGCCGTCCTCGCCCGTCTCCGCGCCCCCGGAGCCGCGCCCGCCCCGCTCCTCGACTCGCTTCTCGAAAGCCTCGACACCCTCCTCCTCACCGCCCTCGACGCCGCCCGCGCCTCCGATCCCGACGACATCGCCCTTCTCCTTCGCCTCACCGCCGATCGCGGCGAACTCATGGAACGCCTTCGCCGCCAGCTTCTCGCCGCCTCCGATCCCGCCCTCGACCACGCCCGCAAATCCGACCTCTGCTACGCGACCAGCCTCTTCGAACGCACCGTCTGGCTCCTCCGCCAGCTCGCCTTGACCCAACAAGCCCTCGCCAACCCCGCCGCCGCCATCCAAACGTAACCACCCCGCGCTCGCGCTCCCGCCGCCCGCGTCCAAGGAAAACGCGATCGCCGCTCCACCCGCCACGCATTCCAGCGCCCCGCTCCTCGCCCCGCTCCAGCCCATGCAAATCACGCCCTCCGCCCGCCCTCCTTGGACCGTTCTCACGCTCTCCGGCAAACTCGACAACCCCGGCGCCGACCTCCTCAAGGCCGCCCTCCTTCCCCGCCTCTCCGCCGGCCCCGCCTCCGTCGCCCTCGACTTCGCCGGGGTCGAATACGTCACCAGCTCCGGCTTCCGCGTCCTCCTCCAAGCCGAGAAAGAGCAACGCAAACACGGCGGCCGCCTCCTCATCGCCCACCTCTCCCCCACCCTCCGCAACTTCTTCGAGATCGCCGGCCTCCACACCGTCCTCCACCTCGTCCCCGACCTCGACGCCGCCCTCGCCGCCGAGAGCTGAGTCCCTGAATTTCAACGCCGAGTCGCAAAGCCGCGGAGAAAGACCAATTCCGTTGTTCCCATAACCCCTCTCCGTTTTTTCCGCCTTCTCCGCGCCTCCGCGTCTCTGCGTTAAAAACAAAAATCAGACTCCCCCGCCCATGCCCAAAATCCTCCTGGTCGAAGACAACGAGATGAACCGCGACATGCTCTCCCGTCGCCTCACCCGCCGCGGCTATCAGATCGTCATCGCGGTGGACGGACAACAGGGCGTGGACCTCGCCGCCTCCGAGTCGCCCGCGCTCATCCTCATGGACATGAGCCTCCCCGTGATCGACGGCTGGGAAGCCACCCGCCGTATCAAGGCCTCTGATACGACGCGCCACATTCCCGTCATCGCCCTCACCGCCCACGCCATGGCCGGCGACCGCGAGCAGGCCCTCGCCGCCGGCTGCGACGACTACGACACGAAGCCCATCGAGCTCGACCGCCTCCTCCCCAAGATCGAGAAGTTCGCCGGCCCCGGCGCCCCGGCCTGACCCGCTCTCTCCGGCGCGAAAGATCGCCAGGCACGCGAAGAACAATCCCCCGCGCCGACTCGGCCTTCCGCCGCCGCCTGTCCCTGGGCCTCCCCGCGCCCTTCGCGACCCTCGCGATCTTCGCATCAGAGTCTCCCGCGCCCCGCCTCGCCCCCCGGGCCGCGTTTCTCAACCAAACGCCTTCGCCAGAGCCGCGTCGCCCGCGCACACGCGCAAAGGCTTTTCCAACCCCGCCACCGCGAGCACCAGAGCCACGTCGTCCACCGGGTTGACGACCACGAGCCGCCCGCCGCGCTTTTCCAGCGTCCGCGCCATCGCCATGAGCAACCTCAGCCCGACCGACGCCAGATAAGGCACGCCCGCCATATCGAGCGCCAGCCGCGCCCCCGGCGCCGCCTCGGCCGCCTTGGCCGTGGCGCCCTCCACCGCCGCCACTCCCGCCAGATCCAGCCGGCCGGCGACATACGCGATCGCATAAGAGGCGCCCTTCGTCTCCACCCGCACGGTCGCCCGGGGATTCGTTTCATTGCTCATGCCCCGACCCCACCGCGCGTTTTCCTCCTCCGCAAGCCGCATCCGCCCTTCCCCCGCGCGTTATTCCATGCAAAAACCCGGCTCTCGCATGCCCGCCCCCGCCCCCGCCTCCCCAGGCGACGCCCCCGCGCCGCGCCCCCCGCTTTCCCACCTGCGGCACGACCTGCGCACTCCGCTCA
>CAMLNJ010000567.1 GCA_946481225.1 uncultured Verrucomicrobiota bacterium
GCTCGCATGAGGAATCGCTGGCGCTGCTCGACCACCAGATGCAGCAGCGCGAGGAACGGCTTAAACGGGAGGACGGCGCGATCCGCCAGGCGCGCGACGCGATCCGGGCTTTGTCAAAATCTCTGCGCAAGCGGCTCGAGGGCGTCTCGCAGATGGACGCCGAGGATATCCGCCGCGCGCTCAAGGAGGAGGTGCAGATCGAGTGTCAGGACGAGCTGCGCGCGCTGCGCCGGCAGATTCTGGATCGCTCGGAGCAGGATCTTCAGGCGGAGGCGAAACGCATCCTCGTGACCGTGATGCAGCGGATGTCCTCGCGTCCGAACAACGACGTGACCGCCACCATCGTGTCGTTGCCCAACGAGGAGATGAAGGGCCGCATCATCGGTCGCGAGGGGCGCAACATCAAGGCCTTCGAGGCCTCGACAGGGGTGACGCTGCTGATCGACGAATCTCCGCAGATGGTGCTGGTGTCGTCCTTCGACCCGGTGCGCCGAGAGGTGGCGCGCGCCGCGCTCGACGCGCTCGTGAAGGACGGGCGCATCCATCCGGCGAGCATCGAGGAGGCGGTGAAGGTCGCCACGGCGGAGCTCAACGTGAATCTCCAGCGGGACGGCGAGGACGCGGTCCAGCGTCTCGGCATCAACGGCCTGCACCCCGAGATCATCAAGGTGCTCGGCAAGCTGAAGTTCCGGTTTTCCTACTCGCAAAACGTCCTCGACCACTCCGTCGAGGTGGGCTTCCTCTGCTCGCTCATGGCGAGCGAGCTGGGTCTCGACCCGAACGTGGCGAAGCGCGCGGGCCTGTTGCACGACATCGGCAAGGCGATCGAGGGCGATTACGAGGGCAGCCACGCGGCGATCGGCGCCGATTTCGTGAAGCGGCACAACGAGACGGCGATCGTGGTAAACGCCGTCGCGGCGCACCACGAGGAGGTGAAGCCCGAGACGGTTTACGCGGGGCTCGTGATCCTGGCCGACACGATCTCGGCGGTCCGCCCCGGCGCGCGCGCGGAGTCGATGCACACCTATATCCAGCGTCTTGATCGTCTGGAGAAACTGGCGTTGTCCGTCGAAGGCGTGCAGCAGGCATTCGCGATCCAGGCCGGGCGCGAGGTGCGCGTCATCGTGAATCCCGCGAAGATCGCCGACGAGCAGGCGCGCGAGATCAGCAAGACGCTGCGCCAGCGGATCGAGGAGGAGCTTCAGTATCCGAGCACGATCCGCATCACGGTGATCCGCGAGACGCGGTTCACCGAGACGGCGGTGTGAGGCGGCGGCTTTTTTTCTAACCGCGGATTGCGCGGAAGGGCGCGGATTTTTGGCGGGAAGACGCGAAGGACTGAAGGGCGCCAAGGGAGACTAACTGCGGCGAATTCAGCCGTAAGGTTACGGTTCAGCCCAGGGCCTCGGCGAGCGCGGCGATGATCTCCTCGACCGGCTCGGCGCCGACGCTCAGCCGCATGAGTTCGGGGCAGAGGCCGTTGTGCGCGAGGTGGTCGCGGCCCTCGGGCGTGGTCACGAGGTCGTAGTGCGCGAGGAACATGAAGGGACAGATCAGGCTCGTGGAGAGCCCGAAGCTCGGTCCCTTGGCGATGCGCAGGCGGGTGGAGAACGCCGCGATCGACTCGCCGGCGCGCAGGTGGAAGGTGATCATCGACCCGACGGCGGATGGATCGCGCGCGAGGGCCTGGTAATTACCGGCTGAATACGAGTGGCCGCTCCAGAAAACGGCGGCGACTTTCGGGTGGGCGCGGAGAAACTCGGCCACGCGAGGCGTGGAGGCGTTGATGCGCGCGATCAAGGCCGGCGTGGCGTCGATTTGCGCGGCGAGGCGGGCCACGTCGCGCGGATACACGGCGGGGATCGCGGTGGCCGCGGCGAGGCGCGGGCGGAGTTCGGCGGCGAGGGGCGAGGCCGGGTTGACGACCGAGGCGCCGAGGATGACGTCGCCCTCGGACGCGGTGTATTTGGTGAGTGAATTCACCACGACATCGGCGTGCGGAAGGACGTCGAGATTGTAGGGCGAGGCGATGGTGGGATCGACGACGAGGGCGACGCCGTGCTCGCGGCATAGTCTGGCCAAGGCGGGCAGGTCGGGCGTCTGGATGAGCGGATTGGTGGGCACCTCGGCGAGGATGCCCGCGACACGGCCGGCATGGGCGTCGAGCAGACGGGCGAGGCCGGGGAGATCGAAGACGTCCTCGTGGTGAAGGTAGTCTTCGGCCGGGCGGGCGGAGAGTTTTTGCAGGATTGCGATGGTATCGAGGTAGAGCCAGCCGAGCTGGATCCAGCGGGTGCGGCCGAGCGGGGCCTGGAGGGCGTTGACGGCCTCGAAGGCGGCGAAGGTCGCGGCCATGCCGGAGGGCGCGAGGTGAACCTCGGCGGGATCGAGGCCGTGGCCGTAGACTTGGGCGAGGGTGCGACGCACATGGGCGGCGGCCTCGTCGGTGGAGCCGGAGAAAAGCGTCTCGGGCGCGGCGGCGGGGAGATGTCCGTGGCACACGAGCCAGTCCTCGGCGGCGCGCGAGGAACCGAAGGCGCCGGTGTGCTGGAGGTAGCGGCGGGCGCGGTTGGAGAGATCGGCGTCGGCGCCGACGGGCAGGGCGAGGGCGGCGAGGTGGGCGTCGAGCGGGAGGAGTTCACCGACCTTGCCGAGGTAGGCGTGGAGCGCGTCGGCGACGGCGGGTCCGGCGCAGAGCCAGAGTTCGCGTTCGGCGAGTTCGGGGCGGCTCCGGCGCAGCGCGACGATAACCTGCTTGAGGAGCGGGTGGACGACGAAGCGCGGGTAGCCGCTCGTCATGTGCGAGGTGACGGCGGGGTCTTTTTCCTCGTAGCCGATGATGTCGCGCATCGTGGGCAGGCTGCAGGAGACCGCGTGGAGGCGGTCGGGGATGCGTT
>CAMLNJ010000568.1 GCA_946481225.1 uncultured Verrucomicrobiota bacterium
GCACCGACCTCGCCGCAGGCTCCTGGCAAAACGTCGGCGATCCCGTCTTCGGCGACGGCTCGCCGATCGTATTCGAAACTCCCTACGATCCCGCCGAGCCCCGTCGCTTCTACCGGATACTCATCAGCCGTTGATCGGCTGCCAACCCCTGCTGAAATCGACGCCGAGCCATCGGGGAGTCCGCCTCATCGGGGCGGACTCCTTCTCTCGGCTGGCCGATCTGGACGGGGCGGCCGCCCCGAAGTCACGCGCGCCGATTCCTAAATTCCCGGTTCCTGCATAATGACGCTTATGAAAACGCTTCGAATCGCCCTAAAGCTGATCGCCACAATCGTGGCGGCATCCCACACGCCTCTCGCGGCTCAACCGGCGACGCCGGCACAGGCCGCCACCGCCATCATGCTCGGCTCGTGGAACACGCAGGTGGAGGTCGACGCCGTCAAAGTCGCCTGCGGGAGCGAGCCCGTGTTGGACGACGCCTTTGACCGCGAGAATCCCGGTTGGAACCGTCAGGGCGGCGATTGGCGGGTCGCCGACGGCGTTCTCCGCCAAAGCTCGTCGGCCACCCCGGCGCTCGCGCGTTATCCGTTCACCTGCGCCGGCTCCGACTACACGATCCGCGCGCGCATGCGCAAAACCGGCGGCGGCGAAGGCTTCCTCGTCGGCTTCGGCGCGCAGGACGAAAAGAACTTCTATTGGCTGAATCTCGGCGGCTGGGGAAACACCGCCCATCGCCTGGAAAAAACCGTGGACGGACGACGCGCGCCCGTCGGCCCGGGTGCCGAGGGGCGGATCGAGAACGGACGCTGGTATGAGGTCCGAATCGATGTGCGAGGAAACCGGATACAGTGCTTCCTCGACGAGCGGAAGATCATCGAGACCATCGACAGCGGCTTCACGCTCCCTCCCGACAACGATATCCTCAACTTCGGCCAGGCCCTGCTCCCCGACCTGAACGCGGACCCGAGCATCTCGGAAATCGACGGCACCTTTTATCTATATGCCACCACCGACGGCTGGGGCCGCCATCTCGCCACCTCGGGCACGCCGGTCGTCTGGACCTCGAAGGATTTTCTCAACTGGAGTTTCGAGGGCTCGAGCTTTCCTTCCGATTTCGACGCGAAGTATTGGGCGCCCAGCAGCCTCGTCCCCCGCGACGGACGCTATTACTCGTTTCCCACCCTCGACGCGAAGATCACCCCGGTCGTCGCCGACTCGCCCGCCGGCCCCTTTCTCGCCCCCGACGGCCGGCACGTGACCAGCGCCACCCTGCAACCTCACCGGATCGAGCAGAAGCATTCCATCGACGCCGAGGTGTTCGTCGACGACGACGGCCAGGCCTACATGGTCTGGGCCCTGAACCGGATCGTGAAGCTCAAGCCCGACCTGCTCACGCCCGACGGCCCGGTCACCAAGCTCCCCGTCAAGCGCACCGCCTATTCCGAAGGCCCCTTCCTCACCAAGCGCAAAGGCGTCTATTACTACTTTTATACCCTGGGCGGTGACGAAGTGTATCACTATGCCTACATGATGAGCCGCGTCTCGCCGATGGGGCCTTGGGAAACGCCCGAGCAGGACATCATCGCCACCACCGACCGCGAGCGAAGGATCTTCGGCCCCGGCCACGGCTGCTTCTTCAATCCCAAGGGGAGCGAGCAGTGGTATTTCATCTACCTCGAATACGGCCGCGGCGGCACCAACCGCCAGATCTACGCCGACAAGATGAATTTCAACCCCGACGGCACCATCCAGCCCATCAGCCTCACCAAGGAAGGCGTCGGCGCGGTGCGTCCCGTCGAGAACAAACGACCCAACCTCGCCCTGACCGCGCGCGCCACGGCGTCCTCCGTGCTGCCGAACGCCCGCGTGGCGCCGCGGAAGGATCCGCTCCTCGACCGCAGCGAAACCCACGCGCCGGTCAACGCCCTCGACGGCTACAACGGCACCCGCTGGATGGCCGCGGCCGGCGACTCGCGTCCGTGGTTCCAGGTGGATCTCGGCGCGACGCGCGAAATCAAGTGGACCGAAGCCTACTTCGTGAAGCCCGCCGACGGCCACGCCTACACGCTCGAGACCTCCCTCGACGGCGTGACTTGGCGACCCTACGGCGGCCACGACGCGCGTATCCGTCGTTCGCCGCATCGCGACGCCGGAGCCGTCCCCGCGCGCTACCTGAAACTCACGATCCTCGAGGGCGCTCCCGGCCTCTGGGAGTTCCGCGTGTATTGACGCCACCAACACTCCGGCGACTGCGTCCATGTGGGGCAGGTCGCCGGCTTGGCTGCCTCACTAACAGGGTAGTCAGCCCATCGGTCGCCAGCGCGCCGTGGCGCACCGTATCCGCCGGACGTCTTTGGCGAAGCGCCGGTCAAGGCGCGTCGCCCGTCTGCCGCGCCCGGTAAAAGCGTCGGGCGGCGCCTGCTTGGCTCTGGGTTTCCGCGAAGGCGCCCGCCGGCGTCGTGACCGTGCCGTTGGCCACGATCTGCCACGTCGTCAGATCGGTGGAGCGCTCGATGGCGTAGGGCAGGCCCGCGGTGCCGGTAACGGTGAACTGGATACGGGCGTCCGCGGTGCGCGCGAGCCCCTGGATTTCGAGCCGGATGGCCGGCGGGGGAACGCCCTCGACGAAGACAAGGTGCGAGGCGTAGGCGGTGGTGAGCCGGATGTCGTCGATGTAGAACGTCGGCGCGTCGGAGCCTGTCCCGTTTTGGAAGAAGATACGCCGGATGTCCGGGCTGCCTTCGACGCCGAGCTCTTCGAGGGGGATTTCGACTTTCCGCCAAGTGTTGGCCGCGGGGGCGGCGATGCCGACCCAAGGGCCCGAGACCGGGTCGCTGCGCTGGGCGAAGACTCCGATGCTCTGCCCGCCGACTGCGCCGCCGTGGATCCAGAAGGT
>CAMLNJ010000569.1 GCA_946481225.1 uncultured Verrucomicrobiota bacterium
CCCGCCAGGGATCGATCGCTTCGCTTTTGCGGCCCGATCTGCGGCGCTACGCCTCGGGCTCCTCGGGGCGCGAGACGATCTCGATGCTTACGCCGGTCCCGAACGACATTTCGAAAGAATGCATGACCTCCGGCGCACCGATGCCGCGGTGCGCGAATCAGCGATCTCAGGGCGCCTGTCGCGCGCGACGCCACCGGCCCGCCCGGGCTCAATCTTTCTCGGACAACTTGGTGACAAACATGCACTCTTCGCCCTTGTCATTAACGATGCGGGTCTCGGTGTGCTTGCCTCCTTTGCCTCGCGGGCCGTGGGCGACCACCTTGAAGGTTTTGTCGCAAGAGCCGCAAGCGACCGATTCGCCCTCGGTGCAAAGCTTCATCGCCTCCTCCGTCGAGGTGACGTCGAACACGGTGACTGTATCGCAGGTCTTGCAGACGAGGGCCAGTTTGTCGCCGGGCTTCACCTCGGAGAGCGCCGCCGCGCTGCGCAGCGGCAGGGCGGTGCGCCGAGCGGGTGGCGCGGCAAAGGCGGTGGCGGCGGTCGCGAACAGGATGCCGGCGGTGAAAAGAGCAACGGGTTTCATGGTAGGGATCATGTCGAAGATTTCGGTTCCGTGTGGGGTTTGGCACGAGCGCCAGAAGGTGCTCGAAGAAGAGTCCGGAAGGAGCCGCGCGCCCTGCGCATTCCTGCGGGAAGTGCGGCGCCGCCCCGAGCCGTGTGCGTGAAACCTCAAGATACGCTCCGCCCGCGGCTTCTACCATCGGCTTGCTTACGATCCAGCCTGCGGGGCTTCTCCCCCACATCAAATACGCGGCCGGAATCGCTCCCTGCCGCCGGCCGGCCGCCCGCCCTATCCCTCGGCCCCGTCCGAGCAGTCGTCCGGAAAGGCCGCTTCGCGCCGCGTCCACCGGACCGCGCAGAGGCTGTCGGTCAGCGCCTCGTGCAAAGCCGAGCCGAGATCGTAGGCTTGCCCGTCAAACCCCGATTCTTCCACCGCCTGGTCGATCGCCAGCATCACGGCAAACATCCGCCCGCGCACGCCCGGGACGAAGACGTCGAGGTCCTCGTTTCCGTTTTCCAGATTGGCGCGGCAGGACGCCGCGTCGTGACTGTGATGCGAGCGGCACGCCTCCGGCCGCGCCTCGTAGATGGAACAGGCGCCGTCGCGCAGCAGCACGCACGGTGATCGCAGCGCCGTCCGCTCGGGTATCGTGCGCCCGGCGAAGGCCGCGCGATGGGCCGCCGCGCGCGCGATCAGCGCCTCGAGCTCCGCCGGGGAAAAATGCGTCTGCACATGCTGCGCGGCGAGCAGCACCTCATGGGCCTGCACGCCCACCGGCACGTGGCAACAGGCGTCGCAGCCCGAGCGGCACGCCACCGCCGCCTTGGCCTCGGCCGGAGCGGACGCATAGGCTTTGTCGAAACCCTTGAACGCCGTCGCCACCACCGCGAGGAGATCCTCCGGGTGACGCGTCTTGCGCAGGCGCTTGAACACCCATTCGCCGGTCTTCTCGAACAGCGCGTATTCGTCCTCGGAAAAGGCGGCGCACATCAGAACCGCCCCCTCCGCATCGGGGGCAGGAGCCGCGCCGGGGGTGGCGTTTGAGCCGGACGCGGCGGGACAACCCGCTCGGGCACGGGTTCGCCGACCGAGCGCGCCGCCACTTCGCGGATCTTGTCCTTCTTGCTCTTCCGCCGGCCCTTGATGCCGCCACCGCCCGGGGCGACCAAGGGCGCGGGAGCCTCCAGCTCGCGCGGCTCGAAACCCGCGATCTGCTCCCGCTCCAGCGCGAGGCCGTGGAGTTTCTCGATCAGGCAAAAATGCGCGTTCGTGCCCGCGCTGACGAAACTGATCGCCACGCCCGACTCGCCCGCGCGGCCCGTGCGGCCGATGCGGTGCGTGTAGTCCACGGCCGAGCGCGGCAAGTCGTAGTTCACCACCGCGGGCAGCTTGGGAATGTCGATCCCTCGCGCCGCCAAATCGGTCGCGATCAACACCTTCACCTTGCCCGCCTTCAGATCCGCCAGCGCCTGCGTGCGCGCGCCCTGGCTCAATTCGCCATGGAGGGCCGCCGCCGCGATGCCCGCCCGGCCGAGCTTTTCCGCCACATGCTCGGTCGAATACTTCGTCGCCACGAACACCAGCACCCCGGACCACGCGTGCGTCTCGACCAGGTGGCGCAGGAGCTGCGTGCGCCTCGGCACGTCCACCTCGATCACGCGCTGCAAAATCTCCGGCGCGTTTTCCGCCGTGTCGGGCGTCTCGATGCGAACCGGGGAGTGCAACAACGCCTTGGCCAGCGCCTCCACCTCCGGCGGGAAGGTCGCGGAAAACAACAGGCTCTGCCGGCCTTTCGGCAGCATCGCCACGATGCGATCCAGCTCCCCCTTGAACCCGAGATCGAGCAGCCGGTCCGCCTCGTCGAGCACCAGCACCGACAGTTCCGCGAGCGACACCGCGTTGTGATCGATCAGGTCGAGCAGGCGCCCGGGCGTGGCGACGAGCAGGTCCGCGCCACCGCCCAGCGCCATCATCTGCGGGTTGATCGACAGGCCCCCGACCGCGACGAGGGTCTTGAGCGGCTGCGGCAAATACCGCGCGTAGTGACGCGCCGATTCCACAACCTGGGTCGCGAGCTCGCGCGTCGGCACGAGAATGAGGGCGCTTACGAAACGCCCCGGAGGCCGCCGCGCCGCCGCGAGTTTTTGCACGATGGGCAAGGCGAACGCCGCGGTCTTGCCCGAGCCGGTCTGCGCCGAGGCCCAGACATCGGCGCCCTTCAGGATCGCCGGGATCGCCGCCGCCTGGATCGGCGTCGGCGCCTCGTAGTGCCACGCCGCGACGGCGCGCTGCAACGGTTCGGAAAGGCCAAGGGAAGCAAACGACATGAC
>CAMLNJ010000570.1 GCA_946481225.1 uncultured Verrucomicrobiota bacterium
CGAGGACGAACTCGGCTTGGAAGCTCCAGGCGGCGAGGAGGATCATGAGGATGCCGAGGGCGGAGAATTGGGGGGCGTCCTGGGCGAGGACCGCGATACGTTTGAAGGCGAAGCCGAGGATGAGGCCGAGGATCGGCGGGCCGAGGATGCCGAAGTTGAGGTAGGCCTCGGCGATCATGCCGAAGGCGATGGAGACTTTGAAGGGGTCGTCGGGATCGACGAGGTCGAAGTGGATCGCGAGGCGGATGTTGGCGTAGAGGCTGGAGGGCTTGTCGGGCCAGACAAAGCGGGGGATGATGAGCGCCGGGATGTCGACGTAGCTTTCGCCGTCGAGAAAGGGCTTGAGCTCGGGAACGCGGTCGACGCTCAGGCAGAGCATCTGGATGAGGGAGGCGCGTTCAAAGAGGGAGCCGGGGCGGGCGAGGGTTTCCTCCTCGTCCTTGTGTCTCAGGCTATAGCCGACCCATTCGCTGAAGTAGGCGGGCAACTCGGTCACGGTCGGGGCGGGGCGGTCTTGTTCCCAGTAAAGGCGTCGCATGTCGGACTTGCCTTCGTGAAGGAGCGCGAGGATGGGGAGGCAGATCGCGAGGACGAGCCAGGGCACGCGGCGACGGGCCGCGGAATACGCGATCAGGCCGAGGGCGATGAGGGAGATGGCGCGGATCAGGTAGAGCTGAGAGAGGAGGAAGATTATCTGGAGCAGGAGGTTGACGACGAAGACGCCGCGGATGCGCGGGTCGAGTCGGCCCAGTCCCCAAAGCCGGCTCAGGACGAAGGTCGAGACGATGCCGAGACCGAAGAAGAGCGCGCGAAAACTGCCGGCGAGGTTGTAGGGAATGACGTCGGTGAAGACCTCGACGTAGAGGTAGACGGTGTTCAGCACGAGCCCGAGGGGCAGGTAGCGGAGAGCGGCGTCGGGCAGGAGCGAGTCGGTGGCCCAGCGCGGGGCGCGCACGGGATTGCGCCGGGCGAAGAACACGAGATTGGCGGCGGTCAGGTAGGCGATGACGAGGCCGGCGGCCTCCGTCACGACCTGCGGGCGGTAGACGGCCAGCTCGCGGTGGGAGTTCAGGAGCGGGATCGCGTAGAAGGCGGCGCAGGTGAGCTGGGTGATCTCGAAGGCGGGAAACCAGGTGCTGCGATTCTTGGCCCAGAGGAGGGCGGGGGCGGCGGAGAGGTAGAGGATGACGAGCCCGAGAATGAAAGACAGGGAGAGGTCGCCGCCGGAGCGCCAGAGAAAGTAGGCGGTCGATCCCGCGAGCGCGGCGACGGCGGCCTGGTAGAGCCGGAAAGCGGCGGCCGGATCGGCGACGGGGTTCTCGTCGATGTGGTGGGCGGACTTCATGGAGCGAGGGCGGCGGCTTGGTCGAAGATGGCGGCGAGGCGGGCGCTCATGCCTTCGGCGGTGTGGGGGGCGAGGGCGGAGGGATCGCCGGGCGGGAGGCGGGTGATGCCGCCGCCGAACCATCCGGCCGCGATGCGCGCGACGGTTTGCGCGGTTTCGGCTTCGGAGCGGGGGAGGCCGTGGCAGCAGGGGAAGCCCTGGGCGCGGGCGAGCGAAAGCATGAGGCTGTCGGGGTGGGCGATCACGAGAAGGGGGCGGCGCGCGAGGAGGTAGGGGAAGATCTTGGACGCGCTGTAGGTCGGGTCGTCGGAGGCGACGACGACGAGGGCGTCGGCGCGGGCGAGGTAGTGAAGGGCGTCGAAGTAGGGGACGCGTTGGCAATGCTCCGCGACGAGGCCGGCCACGCCTTCGCGTTCCGCGAGGGGCAGGACGCGGAGGCGACCGAGGGGAGGCGGAGCGTAGTCGGTGCCGATGAAGTGGAGACGGAGCCGGGCGGCGTCGGCGGGGGCGGCGTCGAGGTGTTGTCGGAGGGCGCGGAAGAGGAGGGTGAGCGCGGGGGCCATGTCGTCGCCGCAGCGACCGGCGTAGACGAGATGGACGCGGCCGTCATCGAAAGGGACGAGGGACCGGGCGGGGCGGTGTTCGCGGGCGAGCGCGAGGTCGGAGGCGGCGCTGCCGAAGGGGAGGTGGTGGATGCGCGCGGCGTCGAGGCCGGGGTAACGCGCGACGAGATCGGGGCCGTAGGCGGCGGAGACGGAGACGATGGCGGCGGCGGAGCGGACGGCGGCGGGTTCGCGGCGGCGGGCGGTGAATTGGGAGAGCCAGAACTTGAGCGGGCCGCCGGGCGGGCGCGTTCCGGTTTTCCGATAGTAGTCGTTCACCCACGGGTCCTGGTAATCGAGGACGTAGGGGACGCCGAAGCGGGCGAGCCAGCGGGGGCCGAGGCCGAAGGCGTCGAACTGGGTGGTGGTGAAGAAAACGAGGTCGAACTTTTCCGTGGCGAGGAGCTTTTCGCCGGCGCGGCGGAGGGCGGCGCCGCAGCGGAGCCAGAGCGAGCCGAAGCCGAGGGAGCGCGCGAGGCGCGGGGAGAAGCCGCGGACGCGGACGACGCGGATGTCGGCGGGGTAGGTTTGCTCGAGGAGCGGGTCGAGGACGGGGCCTTCGACGGAGGCGGGCTCCACGGCGAGGACGACCGGTTCCCAGCCGAGGGCGCGCAGGTGGGGCAACGCGAGGCGGGCGCGCTGCATATCCGGGGCGTTGACCGGGGGAAAATGCGGGCTGACGACGAGGACGCGACGCATGGAGCGGAGGGCGGCGACGGATCAGCGCAAGCCGGAGGAACGGCCGCAAGCACGCGGGGCGGGGTGGCGGAAAGGGGCGGCGGGCGGCGACATGCGGCGGGAGTGTCGGGCGAAAGGACCGCCCCGCGCGAGAAGCTTGCGGTAAGATTTTTTACGGGCGCGGAAGCGGCTCCGCGTTTACGGACTGGTAAACCTAGAACCGGCGATAGCCGCGACTCATCTCGAGCAACCTGCTGAACATCT
>CAMLNJ010000571.1 GCA_946481225.1 uncultured Verrucomicrobiota bacterium
AGCCAGGCCGGCTCACGCCGCCGGGCCCGGCGACGTCCTTTTGGTAAAAGCGATAGACGCTCGGCCATCTGGCATACTCGCAGCTCGCGTAGGCGACGAAGGGCACGGCGTGCCCGGTGTTGTATTTCGAGATGTATTCCACGCCGGCGAGGACGCGGTTGTTCATGTAGCCGTAGAGGTCGTAGCCTTGGTTCCAGGCGATTTCACAGATGACACCGATCAACTGCGGGCCCATCTGGGCGTGACCTTGGTCGCGGCCGCTTTCCTGCCATTGGCCCAGGCCATTGGGGTGAACGTAGAAAACAGAGTTTTCGATCCCGGCGGTGTGGACGCCGTGGTGGAAGTGGTTCAGCGCCTCGTCGATGATCGCCTGATCATCGCACAACACGCCGATGGCCATCATCGACGCCAGGTTCGCCAAGGTCCAGTTGGCCCAGTAGTGGCTCCAGCAGGAGCCGATCAGATCCCTGAGAAACCCTGAGTTGCCCGCGTAAAACTGGGTGCGCATGTATTGCTGGAAGGCCGCGAAATCCGCCGGCGCCCAGCCACCGTAGCCGCGCATCAGCTCCCCGGCGCACGCGAACGCATAGCCATAAAGGCCCTGCCGCAGGGCGATGTTTGTGTTGCCGTTCCATGCCGTGTGCGTGACGGCCCAGGCGTTCATGATCCGGACCGCCTGGTCCGCGAACCTCGTGTCTTTCGTGCCGTGATAGCGCAGCGCGGCTTGATACGCGCGGTGGGAATCGCGCGCCAAGGCCATGTAGGTGTTTCCGCCGGCCGGGGAATCGACGAAGACGGTGGGCACGGCTTCGGGGCCGCCCATGTAAAACCCTTCGTTGCCCACCAGAATGTCCCAACCGCTTTTCCACGGCTGCGCGCCTGCGGCGACCTTGGCCGCCATGCGGTCCAGATCTTCCTGCGTGGAGAGAGCCCCCGGGTGAACAAACTGCGCCTGCGCGAACGGGGTGAGCATCATCAGGCACAAGCCCGCGACAAAGGCTTGGAAGAATCCCGCGGCCTTTCGACCCGAGCGGATAATTCCGGGCAGAGGGAGAAATGCTTGCGCGATTATCCGCAGGAGCTGTCGCAATGGGAAGCGTGCCAATGACGTGGGGAGGGGAAGCAGAGCCATCGAGGGAAGGGGAATAGGGTGCTGAGCGCCAACCTGCCCCGGCGAGAGGGCGGTGGTCGGGTCGGCGCCAGATTAAACGGGATTTCGCCAATGTCCGCCATGACCAGTTCAGGTTGTTTTTGCCCGTGCGGGACCGGCCTGCGACGACGCGGCGGGCCGGGCGCGTAATTCAAAAAAAGCCCCGCGCTCCAATCGAAGGAGCGCGGGGCTGCGGAGGGAGGGGGACAAGCGCCTCAGGCGGCGGGTTACGAGTAATCGAAAGAACGCCGCACCTGTTGTGTGGTGCGGCGTTTTGCGTGTCGGTCAGACGGGGTCGATCAGGCGCGATGGAGATCAACCACTCCCGATCAGCGGGCTTGAGGTAGTGGCTTCGGCGATTTTTATGGCACGACCTCCGCAAAGGTCGCGTCGGCGTTGAATGCCGAGCCCGAGCCGCTCTGCGCCACGATCAAATAGGCGGCGTGGCGCAGGTAACGGGCCGAGTCGGTCCACATGCGGAAGGAGGATTTGCTCGCATCCGCCAGGCCGGGCACTCGCACGAAGGTGGCGCTGTCGCGGAAGGCGGCCGTGCCGTCGTTCTTGTCCACCCACACTTCCCCGTTCGACCGGACTCGCAGATAATAACCGCCGAAGTTTGCGGATTCGAAGGAGACCCCGGTGGCGCTCGACAGGCCGGTCCTGACCCGGAGCTGGGAGTCCCCGATGGGGGAAACATTCTCGTCGATCCGGGCGCGGAAGGCGAAATGGCGAAGAGTGCGAGTAGGGAAGTTGTGCGATTGCAGGCGGGTGATCGCCGTCGTCGAGAACGGGGCGAAGCGCCACTGCTGGTTGTCCGCTCCGCCATCCGTGAACTGAACGATGGCCGCGCCGTCGGCGGTGCTGCCGCTGCTGACATCCACGGCCTTGGCGCTATTCACGTTGAGGAGCTTGAACGTGCCGTCCCCTGCGGGCACCACGTTCCACTTCTGGCAGTTGTTGTTGTTCGAGGGCCAGATCTGGACGACGGCTCCGTTGGCGGTGGAGGCGCCGGTGACTTCGAGCAACTTGCCGCTGGCGACGCCCGTGGCTTGGTATTGTCCGTTGCCCAACCAGGTGAAGTTCCACTTCTGGCTATTGCCGCCGCTCCAGCTCCACTGGACGGCATCGGTGCCGTCGGCGGTGCCGCCGGAGACGAGGTCGATGACCTTGTTGCTCTTGCGGCACGCGAGGGCGTAGACGCCATCGGGGATGGTGCGGCCCGTGTCGCTCCACAGGCCGACGTCGCCGAGGTGCGTGAAGGTGGTGTCGCCGTTGTTGGCGGTGACGTTGAGCCGGTAGTAGCGGTAGGCGGTGGTGTTTCCGAGGTTATACACGTTCTGTTGTATCCGGTTGGCGAAGGCCTGGCCGCTCCGTGAATCGAGGGTGGTCCAGTTGGTGCCGTCGTTGGATGCCTGGAACTGCCAGTCCTTCGGATCGCGCGCGGGGATGTTCACGGTGGCGCTGGAAACCGTGTAGCGCTTGACGACCTGCGCGTTGCCCGCGCCGAAGTCATACTGCAACCAGCCGCTCGTTCCGCTATGGAACCAGAGGGAGCCCGGGTTCTGGTCGAAGCCGCCCGCGGCATTCGAGGGGATCGAGTTGCCGCTGTCGGTGGCGACGCCGCCGAAGGCGAGGTTGACCAGCGGCGCGGTCAGCAGCGTGGCGTAGAACTGCGGCGAATTGCCGCTGGTGCCGGCGGAGTTTTTGGCGCGGACCACGTAGTAGTAGGTC
>CAMLNJ010000572.1 GCA_946481225.1 uncultured Verrucomicrobiota bacterium
TTCGTGCGACACCTCCAGACGCAGGGCCTGCGCTCCGACCGCGCGCGCGTGGGCGGCGGCGAAGGCGATCGCCCGCCGGCCCTCGCCCCGGCCACGCACCGGCGGGGCGAGGTAGAGCTCGTCGAGGAGCAGGAAGGCGCCGCCGAACTCGAGGCTGTGCCCGCGCGTGAGAACGAGGTGGCCGAGCGGGGCCGCGGCGGGCGGGGCCGACCTGTCGCGCAGCAGAAATACGCCACCGAGAGAGGGATCGACGAGAAGCGCGTCGAGCGCCCGGCCTTGGACGGGACCCTCGAACGGGATTTTTTCCTCCGCGTAGAAGGCCTGCATCAGATCCAGCGTCGCCGCCGCGTCGGCCAGCGTCGCCGGGCGCCAGTCGAGCGAGGAGGAGGGGGAGGCGGTCATGTCGGGAGGGAGCCGGAGCGAAGGGAAGCGTTTCCTTAAGGTCAAACGGACGGCGGACCGCATTGCGCACTGGCGCGGGAATCGGCTTTTACGCAATGTTCTCCGCATGGCTTGGCGTATCGACGAGCAGCTGGTCCGAGGCGAGATCGACAACCGCGTGCGGGGACGCGTGACGGGGCGCTTGTGGTTTTTGGGCCGGGAGCGTCCGGTCACGCTGGACCTGCAAGGCGACGCCTGGCGCGACATCGCGGGTCACCTGATCCGGTTTTCCAATCCGGAGCCCAGGCCGGGCGCGCCCGATGTGTTGAAGGGCTTCGCGGAGGAGCAGCGTGGCGTCGTCGGAGACATCACGGCTTCGCGTCGGGTGAAGGTGCCGGATTGCCCGATGGAGGAGGTGATGCGGCTGGTGCGGGCGGGCAAAAAGTTTCCCTGGCACTGGGGCAACAGCCTCTACCTCGAGTGGCATGGGGAGCGGAACGGCCGCGTCGTGATCGAGTCCGCGAGCTATCGCATCGAGATCGAGCCGGACGCCACCTGGCGCATGAGCGCCGCCGAGGAGCGCGCGCAGCGGGAGGAGAACGAGCGCGCCGGGCATGAGTCGCTGGAGCGCCTGGCGAAGGCGGTGGCCGCCGCGCGGGACGAGGCGCCGGAGACGGATGCCGGGGATGAGGCGGAGGAGCCCGCGACGCCGGCCGAAAAGCAGGCGGACGCCGAGCAGGCGCGGATGGATCTTTTGCTGGACCGGGTGCAGGCGCGGCTCGAGCGGGCCCGTCAGGCGGGGGAGGAGCCCGATCTAGAGCGGATCATGGACGAGGAGCGGGCCCGGTTGCGGCGCGAGCGCGGCGAGCCCGAGCCCCGGCCGCTCACGCCCGAAGAGGAGGCCGAGCGCGCCGAGTGGATCGACGAGATGAACGCGGCCGCGGAGGAGGCCCTCGAAAAGACGGAGACGGCGAGGGCGGAGGGCGCGTTCGAGGACGAGCGCTGGCACCCGCTCGTGGAACGGTGCAACGCGCTCACCCATCGGCTGCGCGACCAGATGCGCGCGCGCGGCTGGCTCGGCGACGAGGAGATCGAGGAGCATCCGCTGCGCGCGCTGGTGGACGGCGTGCTGATCGCGGGCGGCAAGCTCGCGGGCGCGCTGGGCACGGTGGGCGACGCGTCGGAATGGCCGCCCGACCCGCTTTTCGCGGGCTCGACGCTCACGCGCTTGAAGAAGGCGCGCGGCCATCTGCGAGACGCCCTGGCGGGGCTGGACGCGGCCGACGAGCAGGACCTCGGCGAGGCGGATTGGCGCCGCGAGGCGCGCGAGGAGGTCGGCGAGATCCTGGGCGAGGTGCGGCGCCTGATCGGCGAGGTGCGCGCGGTGTTGAAGTTGTCCGGAGACAGCGACCGCGAGGGCGGGTAGGCCGTTCGCCGGAGAGGGACGACGGGCGGGGCGGACGAGGAGGACACGAGGCGAGGCAAGGAACCTCCGGCCGGCTTACAAGCGCCACTCCGGGGCCTTGTCCTCTTGCCGAGGGCGCTTCGCGTCGGCATTCGTTCGCCTATGCATCTAGGCAAACGCCTGTGGATAGTGATTGCGATGGCGGGGGCGTGGTTTTCTCTCGGCGCGGCGGACAAGCTCATCATGAAGTCGGGGCGCGTCTATGAGGGGCGGATTGTCGGCGAGTCGGCGGAAGAGATCAAAATTCTCACGAACGGCGCGACCATCGGATTCTCTCCCAGGTTGATCGAACGCATTGAGCGCGAGCCCGTGGAGGCCGCGCCGAACACGCTTCCTGATGCCGAGAAGATGCTGGCGGCGGCGCAATACATCGCCCCGGAGGAATGGATGCAGATACCCGCCACCGTGATCGAGGAGGGGATACTTCGAAACGTGCCGTATCGGTCTTATCGCGCCGGCAAGCTGGAGCTGAACATTTATGGCGATCCGGCTGCCCCGGCGGGTGTCGAGATCGGGATTTATGGTTCGAATACGTCCAGTCCGTTCAAGCGACGGCTGATCGCCTTCATCTCGGAGGTGACGGGCGCGGAGTTTCCGGAATCGTTCAACATCGAGGAAGACAAGAAGCGGCTGGGGCTGATCGATTACGAGGTGACGCCCCCGACCGCGCCGGACGCCTATGGCGGGTGGTGGATTTCGGCTTACGATATGACTCGATTGGAAACCGCCCGCGTCGCGGACAACGAGATGAACGAGATCACGATTCGTCGGGCCGAGATCGCCGGCGAAACGAAGAAGGTCGAACTGCAGCGACAACGCACCGATTGGACGGCACAGGATCTGGCGCGGGCGGTTCGGCCTACGCAGCCCCAGCCCTTCCTCGGTAGCTCGGCCTCTTCCTCGTATTCCACGGGACGCGTTTGGGTTAAGGGCTACACGAAGAAGGACGGAACCTACGTTGGGCCGCATAGCCGCGGTCGCTAGAGCGTTTCAAATTGAATTGTAGCCGCGCCCGTGTCGGGCGCGTTCCGATT
>CAMLNJ010000573.1 GCA_946481225.1 uncultured Verrucomicrobiota bacterium
TCGGCGGCGTTTCCGGTATTCGCCGTGGTGCCGAACTGCGCCATGCGCCAGTTCTCCAGATCGGTGAAGGTGGTCGCCGACACGGGCAAGGACTGGGGCCCCTCCCCCGCCCCCCCGTTCGCGGAGACGGTGTAATACCAGGTCGCGCCGTCGGCCAGACCGGTGTCCTCGTAGCCGGCGACCGTGATTTCGTCGGCGAGCTGCACGAAGGGCCCGCCGACAAGGACGGAGCGGCGAACGGTGTAACCGGTGGATCCAGCCACGGCGCTCCACGAGAGGGTGATTTTGCCCGTGCCCGGCGCGGCGTTGACGTTCTGCGGCGCGAGCAGCGGACCGGCGGCGAGCGCGCCCAACTCGGCCTCGCTCAACACGCGGGAGTAGAGGCGCACGTCGTCGAGCGCGCCGTTGAGAAAACCGCCGCCGGTTTGGAGACTGCCGATGCGCAGGCCGGGAGGGAGGGTGCGCGCGCCGGTCGCGCCGGTGCCGTTGCCGCGCAGGACGCCGTCGACATACAGCGCCACCGCCCCGGTGGCGTTGTCGCGGGTGGCGGCGAGGTGGTGCCAGGCGCCGTCGTTGATGTTCACCGAGGAGGCGATGGTCGTGTCGCCGCCCGTCGAGCCTACGCCCAAGACGAATTTCCCGTTCACGATGGACGTGCCCCAGTCGGCGCCGCCGCCACCCACTTCGCCGTCCACCAGGCCCTTGCCCGACCACCATTGGGCGCCCGCGCCTCCGGCCGTGTCCGTCGTCTTTACCCACATCGCGACGGTGAAGTCGCCGACGATGGAGCGCGGGATGGAGACGTAACTGCTCGTGCCGTTGAATTGCGCGGCCAGGGCGCCGACCTTGCCGGCGACGTAGGTGATCGCGTTGGCCGCGCCGTGGTTGCCGACTCCGCTGGTATCCTGCGCGTTGCCTTCAAACGCGTAAAACGCGTTCAACTCGGCGGGAATCGCGGAGACCTCGGCGGAGTTGGCGCTTTCGCCCACGGAGTTCAGCGCGCTGACAACGTAGTAGTAGGTCGTTCCGTCCACCACGTCGGTGTCGCCGTAGGAGAGCGCGGCGGTGGTGGCGATGGTGGCGTAAGCGCCGCCGCTCGTAGTGGAGCGTTTGATACGATAGCTCGTGGCCGTGGCGGAAGCGGACCAGCTCAGGTCCACCCGACCGGCGGACGCCTGCGCCGCCAGTCCGGCAGGCGCGGCGGGGGCCGTGGGGATGGGCCAGGAAACGGAGTCGATATAACAGGTGCCCGTCCACGCCGCGTTCGTCGTTATCCGCAGGCCCAGCTGCTTCAGGGGCGCGGTGCGGTCCGATGGAATCGTCAGGGTAAACGTGTTCCAAGTGTTGGTGGCTGGATTTCCATACCAACTGGAAGTCCAGCCCCAGTTAAAGTCGCTCGAATAGGGCTCGATCGTCGTGACCGCTCCACCGGCAGGGATCCAGACACGGAAGGTGACGGTGGTGCCGGGGAGCACGTTCACGTCCCCCACGCTCACGGACGAGGTTCCCGCCGCGGTGCCGTTGAAATTCACCGCCAGCGATTGATTGCCGGCGTAGTGTTGAGCGGTCGATGTGGCGATTCCCGAGATCTGCGCACCGCTTGCCGACCAACGCTGCGTGTCGGTTTCGAAATGGTATTGGGTCGGATCCGGGTTGGTGCCGGGCGTCGTCGCGCGAACCTCCGGCGAGAAACCCGAGAGTCCGGAATCGTTCACGGCGACGACCTGATAGTAGTAGGTGGTGCCGTTGTTTAGCCCGGTATCGATATAGGATGTGCCGGTGATACCGGTGACGACCGGCGCGATGGCGCTCTCGTAGCCGGAGTTCGCCGAGCGGTAGAGGTTGTAGCTGGTCGCTCCTTCGCCGGCCGTCCACGACAAGCTTATTTGACCGGCGCCGGTGGTCGTCGCAGCGAGGTCGGAGGCGGCGTAGGGGGCTCCATTTGGCGGAGGCGGCGCCACTCCCCCGGTCAATACCGAGACCGCTTCGGGGTTGGTGATCGCGCCGGTCGAGTATTCGAACAGGCTGCTCGGCGTGCTCCAATTGAAAGGGCTCAGGCCATGGGAGTGGGCGGAGTCCACCACATATTTGAGCCAATAGAGCGAGGAGGCGCTGCTATAGGCCGCCGCCTCGCCGGTGGTGGGCTTCCCCGCCACCCCGAACTCGCCGATCAAGACGGGAATGCCCTTGTCGATATATTGCTCCTTCAACTGTTGGAATCCGGAATCAATGGCCCCTTCTTCAGGGGCGACACAGTTGTGGATCGGGTCGCCGGCATAATGGTAGGCCGGCCCCCAAAAATACTTCACGATGCCCCAGGATGCGTCGCTCGACAAAATCGCGAACTGGGACGGCGAGTAACAATGATACTCGACCATCAGGCGGCCGGGAGTCGGGTCGGGCGGCAAGGTGGTAAACCACGCTGTTTCGCCACCGCCCTGGAGCACCAGCCAACGTTTGGCGTTGTTCTCACCAAGGCCGCGAACCGTGGTGATGAACGTCTGATAGTAAGCCATCAGCGTGTTGAATTCCGCCAGGTTGTGCACGTTGGGCTCGTTGGCCGCGGCGAAGAGCAGTCTGTTGTCGTAACCGGCGAAGGTGGTCGCGATCTGGGTCCAGTAGGATTGCAGCTTCGCGTTGATGACCGGATCGACGGTGGCCCCTATGTTGTTCTCCATCCAGCCGCCATCCCAGTGGACATTGATCATGACATGCATGCCGGCGCCGATGGCCCAATCCACCGCCTGCTTAACCTCCGCCATATAGGCGGGGTCGATCTGGTAGGTGCTCTGGTCGGCGTTGAAATCCCACGCGCACGGAATACGGACGGCGTTGAACCCGGCCCTCTCCCCAGTGGGGAGAGGGGGAGGGAGTGC
>CAMLNJ010000574.1 GCA_946481225.1 uncultured Verrucomicrobiota bacterium
CTCGACGTCATCAACGCCCACGAGCGCGATCCGCTCGTCTACGCGCTCGGCATCGCCCACGCCGCCACCGCCGTCGAGGAACGGCGCCTCGATCCCGCTCCGCTCTACACCCACCGCTTTCTCCTCACCGAGCTCGACTCCGCATTCACCCACCTTCGCGACCGCCCCGAAGGTTTCTGCAAAGCCCTTGTCCGTTATGACTCCTGACACCGCCTCCGTCCTGGACGCGCCGGCCCCCGCCTCGGCCACGCCTCCCTCCCGCCACACCGCCTTCGTTCCCGCGCCGGCCGCGCCGCGCCGCGTTCTCATGACCGCCGATCCCGTCGGCGGCATCTGGACCTATATGCTCGTGCTCGCCCGCGCCCTCATCGCCGCTGGCGTCGAGGTCGTCGTCGCCTCCATGGGCGCCCCCGTCTCCGCCTCGCAACGCGTCGCCTTCGAACGCCTCGGCCCCCGCGCCACGCTGCACGAAAACCACCGCCGCCTCGAATGGATGGACAACCCGTGGGACGACGTCGCCGCCACCGGCGATTGGCTCCTCGAACTCGAACGCAAGCACCGCCCCGACCTCGTCCACCTCAACGGCTACGCCCACGCCTCCCTCCCCTGGCGCGCGCCCGTCGTCGTCGTCGCGCACGCCTGCGTCTACTCCTGGTGGCGCGCCGTCCACCACTGCTACCCGCCCCCGATCTGGCACCGCTATCACGAGTCCGTCGCCCGCGGCCTGCGCGCCGCCCGCCTCGTCGTCGCCCCCACCCGGGCGATGCTCTCCGCCCTCGTCGCCCAATACGGCGAACTCCCCGCCGCCCGCGTCATCCCCAACGGCCGCGATCCGCTCCCCTCGCCCGGCCTCCTCCGGGAAAACGTCGTCCTCGGCGTCGGCCGCCTCTGGGACGAGGCCAAGAACCTTCGCGCCCTCGCCGACGTCGCGCCCAGCCTTCCTTATCCCTGGACCGTGCGCCTCGCCGGCGCCGTCCGCTCGCCCGGAGGCGACCTCGTCAACCTCCCCGGCGTCGAGCTCCTCGGCCAGCTCCCCGACCACTCGCTCGGCGCCCACTTCGACCGCGCCACCATCTACGCGCTGCCCGCCCGCTACGAACCCTTCGGCCTCTCCGTGCTCGAGGCCGCCCTCGCCGGCTGCGCCCTCGTCCTCGGCGACATCCCCAGCCTGCGCGAGAACTGGGACGGCGCCGCCATCTTCGTCGCGCCCGACGACCGCGTCGCCCTCCGCGCCGCCATCCTCGATCTGATCAACCACCCCGCCATCCGCGGCCGCCTCGTCGCCGAGGCGAAAAAGCGCGCCGCCCTCCTCACGCCCGCGCGCATGTCCGCCGCCTACCTCGACGCCTACGCCCACCTCGTAGGGGCCCGGCTCGACCGCGCCCTCTCCGCCCCCCCGTTTCCGTCTCCCCCTTCAGGTTTCAGGCCTCAGGCCTCCGCCCTCTCTTCAACCTCCCCTCAACCCGAACCAGCCCTCGCATGAAAATCGTCCTCTTTTACCACTCGCTCCTCTCCGACTGGAACCACGGCGACGCCCACTTCCTCCGCGGCGTGGCCCGCGAACTCGGCCGCCGCGGCCACGAGGTCCTTGTCTGCGAGCCGCTGGACAACTGGAGCCTGCGCAACCTCGTCGAGCACCAAGGCCTCGCGCCCCTCCGCCGCTTCCACGACGTCTACCCCGACCTCCATTCCCGCGCCTACGATCCCGCCAACCTCGACCTCGACGCCCTCCTCGAGGACGCCGACCTCGTCCTCGTCCACGAGTTGAATTCCCCCGAGCTCGTCGAGCGCATCGGCGAGACCCGTCTCCGCCACGGCTTCTCCCTCTTTTTCCACGACACCCACCACCGCCTCGTCACCCGGCCCGAGGCGATGCGGGCGTATAATCTTTCCCACTACGACGGCGTCCTCGCCTTCGGCCGCGTCCTCCGCGACCTCTACCTTCGCGAACGCCTAGCCCTCCGCGCCTTTGTCTGGCACGAGGCCGCCGACACCACCGTTTTCTACCCGCGCCAACCGGCCGCGCCTCGGACCGACCTCGTCTGGATCGGCAACTGGGGCGACGAGGAGCGCGGCGCCGAGCTCCACGAGTTCCTTCTCGACCCCGTCCGCGAACTCGAGATCTCCGCCACCGTGCACGGCGTGCGCTACCCCGCCGCCGCCCTCGACGCCCTTACCGAGACCGGGATCGATTACCGCGGCTGGCTTCCCAATTTCGACGTGCCGGAGGTCTTCGCCCGCCACCGCGTCACCGTCCACATCCCCCGCCGCCCCTACGTGCGCGCGCTCCCCGGCATCCCCACGATCCGCCCCTTCGAGGCCATGGCCTGCGGCATCCCCATGGTCTCCGCCCTTTGGGACGACGCCGAGGACCTCTTCACCCCCGGAGAAGATTACCTCGTCGCCCACGACGGCGACGAGATGCGCGACCAACTCACGCTCCTCCTCTCGGATTCAGATCTGCGACGACGCATCGCCGACCACGCGCTCGCCACCATCCGCGCCCGCCACACCTGCGCGCACCGCGTCGACGAGCTCCTCGCCATCCACCGCCAGGTCCATGCCGCCTCCGCCCACTCCCCCGCCTACGCCGCCGCCCTATAAAGTAGCCGGAGCTTCCAGCTCCGGGTTCCCCCCTCCGGCTCCTTGCTCCCCGCCCCTGGCCCCTCCCTCGTATGCAACCCCTCGAAATCGCCTTCTTCGGCTCCAGCCTCGTCTCCTCCTACTGGAACGGCGCGGCCACCTACTACCGCGGCATCCTCCACGCCCTCGCCCGCCGCGGCCACCGCATCACCTTCTACGAACCCGACGCCTTCGACCGCCAGCAACACCGCGACATGGCCGACCCCGCCTGGGCCCGCGTCGTCGTCTACC
>CAMLNJ010000575.1 GCA_946481225.1 uncultured Verrucomicrobiota bacterium
TGCACCGCCTGCGCGATGAGCTCCTTGCCCGTGCCGCTCTCCCCCTCGAGGAGGATCGTCGCCTTGGAGGGGGCGACCAGCCGCACCTTGGCGATCAGATCGTGCAGCGCCGCCGAGTGGCCGATGATGCCCTCGAAGCTGAACTTCTCGTCGAGCCGCTCGTGCAGCTGCTTCACCTCGACCTCGAGCGTCTTGGTCTTGAGCGCGCGCTGGAGCAGCACCTCGAGGCGCTCGAGGTTGACCGGCTTGGTGAGGAAATCGACCGCGCCGCGCTTCATCGCCTCGACCGCCGTATCCACGTTTCCATACGCGGTCATCATGATCACCGCCGGGCGCTGCGGCATCGCGAGGGCCTTGTCGATCACCTTGAGGCCGGACTTGCCGGGCATGCGCAGATCCGTGAGCACGGCGTCGAAGGGCTGCGCGTCGAGCAGGTTGAAGGCCTCGTCGGCGTTGGCCGCCAGCGACACGTCGTAGTTGTCCTCCAAGGCCTGACGCAGGCCCTCGCGGGTATGCTTCTCGTCATCCACGATCAGAACGCTGGGCAACATGCCGCGAATCACGCCCCGGCGGCCCGCGGGGTCAAGCCGGCGTGTGCCATTTCGTCCCGCCTTGAGGGATTGCGCTCCGGAGGCGGCGGGGCGTTGTTTGCCGCCAGTGCTCTCACCCGTGCGCAGTCTCGTCCTCCTGTTTTTGCTCGGCGGAGCCGCTCTTTCCGCCGCGGAGGAGCCGCGTGCGGAAGACACGCTCGCGGCGGCGCGGGAACTCATCGCCGCTTCGCGCCTGCCGGAGGCCCGCGAACCGCTCGAGGCGCTGCTGAAACGCGCCCCTGCGAACGTCGAGGCGGCGCTGATCCTCGCGGACGTCTACAATGGCCTCGGCCGGCGCGACCAGGCGATCGAGCTGCTCGGCCCCTTCGTCGAAAAACATCCCGACGATCCACGCGTGCTCGGCGCCTGCGCCGGCCAATATCTGCTGCGGTCCGGCGAACTCGGCCTGGGCTTCCGCGCCCTGCGCCTCGCCCGCCGCGGCAGCGAGCTTATGGAACGGGCCGTGGCTCTCGCGCCCGCGAACATCGCCTACCGCGAGGGACTCGTGGACTTCTATCGGCAGGCGCCCGGCATCGCCGGCGGCAGCCTTGAGAAGGCGCGCGGTCACGCCGACGCCATCGCGAAAATCGATCCGGTCCGCGGCGCGGCCTGGCAGGCCTCGATCCTCGTGCAGGAAAAAAAGTTTCCCGAGGCGCTCGCCGCCTGCGACGCCGCCCTCGCCAAGCGGCCCGACGACTACGTCGCGCTCTTCACGCTCGGACGCACCGTCGCGGAATCCGGCCTCCGTCTCGACGATGGCGAAGCCGCCCTGCGCCGCTGCCTCGCGCGCGCACCGGCGCCGAGCGAGCCGGGCCACGCCGCCGTATGGTTGCGCCTCGGCCTGATCGCCGAGCACCGCGGCGACCGCGCGGCGGCCCGCGCCGCCTACGAGAAATCGCTCGAGCTGGAGCCAGGTTCCCGACAACCCGCCGAGGCGCTGAAGCGGCTGGACAAAGCCGATTAGCGCGTGCCGTTGTAGGCCAGGCCGCTGGCCTGGCAGCCCGACCAGCGGTCGGGCCTACAGCCGGGCGCTTAGGCCTCGAAGAAACGCCGCAGCGTCTCCTCGAGCGTCCATTGCATGCCGCGCGAGCGCGCCGCGCCGTAGAAACGCAGAAAGGGCACGATCTGGTGCGTGCCCGTTTCCATCTCCCGGTAGAACAGGCGCCCAAGCGGGCCGGCTTTGTCCAGATAGCCGCTCTCCCGAAACCGGCGCAACGTGGCGCCCACGTCGTAGCGCACCGCGCGATGGCGGATCGTCCATTCGCCCTGCCCCGCCGCGCCGCCATGCTCAAGCACGAGAAACTGCGCGGCCGGGTTGCCATCCTGCGGCAAGCCGACGCTGCCGGTCGTGACGATGCGGCGCGCGCCCCACTCGCGGGTTGAGCAGGCGTGGTTGTGGCCGCGCACGATGAGTTTCACCACCGGATCGACGCCCTCGAACATCGGGTCGACAAGCGCGTCCGGCGTGTAGGGAAAGATCGAGTCGTTGTCCCCGCGCAGCGAAGCATGCACGACCAGCAGATCCGGCAGCGCGGGATCGCGCCAATGCGGAGGGAGCGCGGCCAATTCCGCGATTTCGGCGGAGCTCAACTCGGCGCGGGCGAAGCGCAGCGGCGCGAACTGCGGCGAAGTCCAGGCCGGATCCGCGCGCGGCGTGCCGTAGTCGAAAACGTAGCGCTCGTGGTTGCCGCGGATGACCGGGCAGCCCAGCGCCTTCACCCGCCGCCAGCACGCGCCCGAATCGGGGCCGCCGTCCACGATGTCCCCCGCGACGATCAGCCGATCCGGCCGCAGAGTCTCGATCTCCGCCAACGCCGCCTCGAGCGCTGGCAGATTGCCATGGATGTCGGCGATGAGGGCGAGGCGCATGGGCTCACGATGCGCGCGCGCGAGCCGCCTCGCCAAGCCAAAGTCGCGTGCAAACCCACTCACGCGCGCCGCCGTCGGAGAAAGGAAGGCCCCTGCGCCCGCGCCCCGCCGAACTCAAAGTTTCGCCGCAGCAGGCTCGTCGACCAGCCAGACGACGCGATCCGCGCAGGTCTTGAGCACCTGCGAGGGCACATTGAACACGTCGGCCGGGCCCCGGTGGACGCGGTGCAGCGCGTCGGCCTTGCCGGCGCCGAGGGCCATCACGATGATTTTGCCGCAGGCGCGCAGACCGCTGGGCGTGATCGTGAGACGCCAGCCCTTGCCGGGCACTTCCTGGCCCCCGAAGAGCAGACCGCCGTCGTCCTTGAGCAACGGGGTCTGAGGGAAAAGCGAAGCGGTGTGGCAATC
>CAMLNJ010000576.1 GCA_946481225.1 uncultured Verrucomicrobiota bacterium
TCGGTGGCGGCGCGGCGGGCACGCAGGTCTGGAAGTGGGTCAAGTTCTCCACCTTCTTCACCGTCGACGAGGGGGCCCTCACCCAGACCTTCCAAATCGGAGCGCGCGAGGACGGCTTCTCGATCGACAAATTCGCCTTCGGACCCGCCGACGTGCCGCTCACCGTCGCGGATCTAGAAGCCGGCCGCCTCCCCCAGCGCCCGCCCACCGCCATTTTCGAGGGCCCCGACGGCGTCGCGCTTCACCGCTTCGATGAACCTTACAAGAGCGCCAACTACGAGGGCGCCCATCCCGTCTCCGGCCTCACGCTCGTCGACGGTCTCCTTTGGGGTGCGACGCTCGACGGCGGTCTCCAAAGTCGCGGCACGCTCTTCAAGCTTCCCCTCGACGGCTCCGACTTCGTCGCCGACCACACCCTCGGCGGAGGCGCCGCGCCCGGCCATCCGCTCGGCACGCTCGTCGCCGCGGGAGGCGCGCTCTACGGCGCCAGCCAGACCGGAGGCGCCAACGGCACCGGCGCGATCTTCAAACGCCAGACCGACGGCACCCTCGCTACCCTGCGCTCCTTCGCCGCCCTCTCCTCGCACACCGCCGCCAACACCGGCGGCGCCGTTCCCGCCGGCCCCCCCGCGCTCGTCGGCTCCACCCTCTATGGCGCGACCTCCGCCGGCGGAACCCAGGGAGAAGGCGTTCTCTTCTCCGTCGGCATCGACGGTTCCGGCTTCACCGTCCTGCGCGAATTTTCCGCGCCTTCGCCGGTCACCGGCCTCAACGCCGACGGCGCGCGACCCGACGGCGCCCTCCTCGCCTCCGGCGGCAAGCTCTACGGCGTGGCCTCCGCCGCCGGCCCCGGCGGCACCGGCCTCGTCTTTGCCTGCGATCTCAACGGCGCCGACTTCACCGTGCTCCGCGCCTTCTCGCCGGTCGACCCCGCGAGCTCCGCCAACGTCGGCGGCGCCTTCCCCGTCGGCGGCCTTGCCTTGTCCGAAAACAAGCTGCACGGCGTCACCATCGCCGGCGGCGCGGGCGGCCAGGGCGTCCTCTTCTCCCTCGGCCTCGACGGCTCCGCTTTCACGGTGCTGCACGAATTTTCCGCGGCCGACCCGGCCACGGGCGCCAACGCCGACGGCGCCCGTCCCGTCGCCCGCCCCGCCCCCTCGGGCCGACTCCTCTACGGCGCCACATCCGCGGGAGGCGCCGGCGGCGCGGGCGTCGTGTTCGCGCTCGATCCCGCCGACGCTTCGTTTCGCGTCCTGCACACGTTCGACCCGCTCTCCGCCGGTCGCACCAACGCCCGCGGCGCGCATCCCGCATCCGAGCTCCTGCGCGTGAACAACACCCTCTTCGGAACAAGCTCCGCCGGCGGTCCCGGCGGCACGGGCGTGGTATTCGCCATACCGATACCACTCGCCGTCTCTCTCGCCGCAAACCGCAACGCCTCCGGCGGGGTGGACCTCGTCGTCCAGGGCCTCGGCGCGCCGTTCGCCACCTATACCGTCCAGGCGACAAACGACCTCGCCTCGCCCGCCGTCTGGCAGGACGTCCTCACCACGGCGGCCGACGCCGGCGGCCGACTGATCTACACCGAGCCCGATCACACCGCGCCGCGGCGCTTTTTCCGCCTCGTCGGGAGCCCATGATCCCCGCCTCCCGACCCCTTCCACCGCTTTTCCCATGCGCCCGCTTTTCCCGCTCGCCCTCCGTCCAGGCGTTCTGTCCCCGGTCTTCTTCCTCGCCTTCGTCCTCGCGGTCCTGCCCGCCCGCGCCGCGAACGGACACTGGGTCACCACCTGGGCCTGCGCTCCGCAGCTCACGGAGACCGGCAACCTGCCGCCCTCGCCCCTCGCCCACAACACGCTCCGCCAGTTCCTGCGCGTCTCGATCGGCGGCCGCCTCGTGCGCCTTCGGTTCTCCAACGCCTACGGCAACGCCCCGATTTCCATCCAGGCCGCCCGTCTCGCCCTCGCCGCCGGCGTCCCCGGCGGAAGCGAGATCGACCCGTCCACGGACCGCCCGCTTCGTTTCCGCGGCGCGCCCACGGCCGTCATTCCCCCCGGCGCGGTGCTTTGGTCGGACCCGCTCGACTTCGATCTGCCCGTCCGCGCTCGCATCGCCGTCAGCGTTCGCTTCGGCGAAATATCGAGCAGCGTCGTCACCGGACACCCCGGCTCGCGCACCACCTCCTTTATCAAGACCGGCGACGCCGTCTCCTCCGCCACGCTCACCGGTGCGACGACCACCGATCATTGGTATGTCGTAACCGGGCTCGAGGTCCTCGCCCCGGACCCGAGCCAGACGCTCGTCGCGCTCGGCGACTCCATCACCGACGGAAACGGGACCACGACCAACGGCGACAACCGTTGGACCGATTTTCTCGCGCAACGTCTCGCCGCCCACGCGCCCACCGCAGACGTCGCGGTCGCCAACATGGGCATCGGCGGCAACGGCATGTTCGGCGGCCTCGGCCCCGCCGCGCAGAATCGTTTCGCCCGCGACGTCCTGGGGCAAAATGGAGCCCGTTGGGTCGTGCTGTTCATCGGCGTCAACGACCTCGGAGGCTCGAGCGACTCCGCCGCCGCGACCACGGCATCAAACTTGATCTCCGCCTACTCCAACCTCGCCGCGCAGGCCCGCGCCAAAGGCCTTCGCGTCTACGGCGCCACCATCACGCCCTTCGGCGGCAGCGGCTACTACTCCGCGGCGCGCGAAAACGCCCGGCAAACGGTCAACTCATGGATCCGCGGCGAAGCCCTGGGCGCCGGCGTCTACGACGCCTGCATCGATTTCGACGCCGCCGTGCGCGATCCCTCCGCCCCCGTCAATCTGCTCCCCGCCTACGACAAGGGCGACCACCTCCA
>CAMLNJ010000577.1 GCA_946481225.1 uncultured Verrucomicrobiota bacterium
GCCTACGACCAGCGGCGCGGGCCTACAGGGGCGCCGGCTCAGAGGATGAGCATGGCGTCGCCGTAGCTGAAAAACCGATACTCGCGGGCGATGGCTTCGGCGTAGATGTCCTTCAGCCAGGCGATGCCGTCGGTGGAACCCGGGGCGAGGAAGGCGGCGACGAGGCAGAGGAGCGTGGAGCGCGGCTGGTGGAAATTGGTGACGAGGGCGTCGACGGCGGAGAAGCGCGTCGGCGGGTAGAGGTAGATCGCGGCCTCGTCGAGGACGGGGCGGAGAGCGCCATGCCCGGCGACGGCGGCGGAGCCGGCGTCGGGACGGGCGGCGCGATGTTTGCGGACGAAGTCCTCGAGCGTGCGCACGCTCGTGGTGCCGACGGCGATGCGGCGCGTGCCGGGCGCGGGCGCGAGCACGGCGGCCTGGGTGGCGGGCGGGACTTCGTAGATCTCGCGGTGGATGGCGTGTTCCTCGACGGTGGCGGTGGCGATGGGTTTGAAGGTGCCGAGGCCGACGTGGAGGGTGAGGTCGGCGGCGCGAACGCCGGCGCCTTGGAGCCGGGCGAGGAGTTCGGGCGTAAAGTGGAGGCCGGCGGTGGGCGCGGCGGCGGCGACCTGGCGGGCGCGGTCGGCGTAGACGGTCTGGTAGCGCTCGAGATCGGCGGCGCGTTCCTCGGGCGTGTGCTGGCGCTCGATGTAGGGAGGGAGCGGGACTTCGCCGACGCGGTTGGCGGCGGCGACGATGTTGGAGGTGGAGCCGTCGGGAGCGGGGTCGCAGACGAAGGCGACGCGCGCGGCGCCCTCGGCGTCTTTTTCGCGGACGGTGCCGGCGAAGGCGCCGGGGATGCCGAAGGTGGCGCCGACGGGGAGTTTTTTCCCGGGGCGGAGGAGGCACCACCAGTCGTTTTCGTCGCCCGAGGCGGCGGGCCGGAGCAGGAGGCACTCGACGGCGCCTCCGGTGGGGCGGCGGGCAAGGAGGCGGGCGGGGAGGACGGCGGCGTTGTTGCGGAAGAGGGTGTCGCCGGGGCGGAGGTAGGCGGCGATGTCGGCAAAGACGCGATGTTCGAGGCGGCGTTCCGCGCGATGGACGACGAGCAGGCGCGAGGCGTCGCGACGCGCGGCGGGCGTCTGCGCGACGAGGCGGGCGGGGAGATCGTAGTCGAAGAGATCGGTGGAGAGCGGCGGCATCGAGACGGGCGGGGAAGGAAACGGACGGGGCGGGGCAGGGCGAGGTTGTTCCCCTCGCGAGGCGGGAGCGGCTTTCCGGGCGGGGGTTACAAATAACGCCAGAGGGGACGTGCCGTCGCGGGAAGCGACGAGAGGGTGGACGCCTGCGGAGTCGGCGCGGCCGAAAGCGGCGGCGCCGCGACGCGATATTCGTATGAGCTCCTTGCGCAAGCTGGCCGCCGATCTCGGCGTCTCCCATTCCACGGTCTCCGCCGCCTTGCGCGGGCTGCCGGGAGTGAAGCCGAGCACGCGCGAGCGCGTGCGCAGCTTCGCCGAGCGCAGCGGGTATCGGCTCAATCCGCTGGCGAGCGCGCTGATGGGGGATATGCGCCGGGCGAAGGGCGGAGTTTTTCGGGGCGTGCTGGCGTTGCTTCGACTGGAGTCGGAGGCGGTGGTGGCGGCGGAGACGCGGCGGGCGCAAGGAGCGGTGGTCGACGGGGCGCGGTCGCGGGCCGTCGAGCTGGGTTTCAAGACGGAGGAGGTCACGCTGGGGCGCCGCGGCTACGCGCCGGAGAATCTGCTGGAGATCTTCCGGAACCGCGGGGTCGACGGCGTGGTCGTCCTGGCCCCGGAGGACGACGAGCGGTTGCGGCGCGTGGAGTGGAGCCGCCTGAACGCGGTGTGCGTCGGCCCGGTCGCTTCCGAGCACGGGCTCTCGTCGGTGGGCGTCGACCAGACGGACGCGATGGCGCAGGCCTTGCGACGCCTGGGCGCGGCGGGCTTTCAACGACCGGGGCTGGTCTTGCGCGCGTCCTGTTCGAGGGAGGCGCGCGTGCGTTGGGAGGCGGCTTATCGCGCGACGTATTCATCGGCGGGCATGGACGCCGGCCGCGAGCCGCCGCGGCCGTTCCTGGTCGCGTTCGACTATGGGGAAGATTTTCGCGCGTGGGTGGAGAGCGAGCAGATCGATGTGGTGCTGAGCGGTTCCGACAAGCGCTCGCGGTATCCGATTCCTTTCTACGGGTTGGATCTTCCGGCGGGAGCGGCGGGTGTCGCGGGCATCGACCAAGGGCAGGCCAGGCTCGGGGTAAAGGCGGTCGATCTGCTCGCGGAGCAACTGATGCGCAATCGCACGGCGCAGACCGGAACGAGCGTCACTTTGCTGCCGGCGCGGTGGCGGATGGCGGAGGCGGAGAAGCGGGTAGCGTAGGCGCGGCGATTCCGCCCGCGGCTGCGCGCGGGTTCGCGGGAAGGCGGCGCCGGCTATATCGGGGGCGGGTTGATCTGCATCAACGCGGGGGCCCATGTGCGTTGCGAAGCGGCCTCGGCGCCTTACGAATGAGGGAGTGTCGCCCGCGAAAGATATCGCTTCCCCGCACCGCGCCGAGTCGTTCGCGCGCGGGGCCTTCGGCGTCGCGCTCGGGTTCCTGGGCGTCGTGGCGTTGCTGGGCGCGCTCTTGCGCTGGCAGATGGTCCGCCCCCTCGAGGGCTTCGTCTATGGCAACTGGCTGCACGCGCATTCGCACACCGCGTTTCTCGGCTTTATTTTCAACGCCTTCTTCGCCTTCGCCCTCGCGCGCTTCGTCCCCGCCGAGGAAGCGCGCCTCCACCGCCGGCTCTTCGTCGTGCTCCAGATCGCGGTCCTCGGCATGCTCGCGACCTTTCCCGCGCAGGGCTACGCTCCGGCAAG
>CAMLNJ010000578.1 GCA_946481225.1 uncultured Verrucomicrobiota bacterium
GCGGAGTTCTCACCGGCGCCTACTACAAGGGCGGCACCCTCTCGGTGGCGGGCAGCGGTCCGGGCACGGTGATGAGCATCATCCTGCCCCCGCCCTCGCCGCTGAAGGCGTTCGCTCCGGTGACGTTCTGAGCGGGGATCATGCGGGCGCGACCCGCCCATTTGCACGATCCCGTGGCACCCGGCCGATTTCGGCCAAGCGCCAAGCTTGTAAGCATCGACGCCGCGAATTGCTTCTGCTCGTGCCCGATCCGCGAACCGCCACGCCCACCCTCGCCCCAGCCGCGTTTGCCGCGGAGTTTGATCGCGAGGCGCGGGCGCGCGGGTTTCGCGCCGATCTCCTCGGCGAGATCGCGGGCGTGCCGCTTCACGCTTACGTTCGGCCCGCGCCGCCCATCGCTTCCGCTCGGCACGCCAAGCTCTACCTCTCCAGCGGGCGTGCATGGCGACGAGCCGGCTCCCCCTCAGGCTCTCCTCAAGCTCCTTCGCCGCGGCGTGTTCGATGATCGCGCCGAGTGGTATCTCGTGCCGCTGCTCAACCCGACCGGCTTCGTCGCAGGCACGCGGGAAAACGCCGAGGGCATCGACCTCAATCGCGACTACCGCCACCCGCGCAGCGCGGAAATTCTCTCGCACACGCGCTGGCTCGCGAAGCAGACGCGTTTCGACATCACGTTCTGCCTCCACGAGGACTACGAGGCGACCGGCTTTTATCTCTACGAGGTCAGCGCGGGCGACCTGCCTTCGCTCGCAAATGTCATGCTCGCCGCAGCCGCCGCGGAGGGCCTGATCGAACAGGCCACCCTCATCGATGGCCGCGAGGCGGCCGGCCCCGGTCTCATCCGACCGGCCATCGACCCTATCCTCAACGAGGCCTGGTCCGAGGCGATTTTCCTGCGAGAGCACCACACGCACCTGAGCTACAGGGAGGTCCTAAAATCTCCGGCGGGGTCTGCGTTGAGAGCCAAACGGCAGGCCGCAAGGCGGGGAGGCGGGGGTATCCTCGGAGAGGCTATCCCCGCCTCCCCAACGCCGCGGATGTCGGAATGGCTCTCAACCCGCAGGGCGACCGGGAAATACGGCTGGGCCGGCGTTGGGTGCGCCGGGACATACCTTTCAGGTATGCCTCCGCCTCACCCGCCTTGGCCGAGCCGTATTTCCCGGTCGCGCAGACCCCGCCGGAAATTTTAGGATCTCCCTACACCCTCGAAACCGCCTCCACGCAGCCGATCTCGCAACGCATCGCGACCCTCGCTGCGGCAATCTCCGCCGCTCGGCCGCGGCGCAGCTGAAAAGGGCGCCGATTACCGAACGCCACCGCCGCCGATCAATACCGGCGCGAGTAAAGGGCGCCGGCCGCATCGCTGAACTGCAGCTGCCCATCCACGATGCCAACAAAGGTGAGACCGCTCTCCAGTGTTTCGCCCGCGCGAATAATACGGCCGTCGAGCATCATTTTCGCCGGATCGCCAGGAGTCACCATGGTGATGGCCAAGTTGGCGACCGCTTGCGTGGTTTCCGCGCGCGGCGTGGCGGTGGGTTTCGGCCGCGGCGGCAGATCCGCCTGCTTCGCGGGCTCGGTTTGCACGAGCGCTGGCGTTTGCTGGCCGGCGGGAAGACTGACGGAAGGCATCGCAATATCGACCTTCACCGTCTCCCGCAGCTGAAACCACACAACGAACCCGGTGAGCGGCAATGTGACCATTGCAAGAAGCAGCCAAAAACGCTGCCGATTTTTTGCCTGCTTAAGCGCCGTGGCGGAGACCGCTGCGCGGTCCACGGGAAGAATGGGAGCAGGCGATCCGGGGGCTAAGAAGGGGGCGGCAGTTTGGCCCGTGCGCTCTTTCGCTTTGGCCAAGGCTTGGGCGATTTGGCTCATGATGAAAGAATCGTGAATTTTTCAGATTTACGCAAGGTCTCTATCCTAGAGGGCCTAGCAAAAATATACATAGGGGGATACACGCACCGGCGCACCCGGTCAGGCCGTGTCTTGTAAATAACGTGGACCGGCGGAGGCGGGAAGCCGCGCTCGGCCAAGGCGCGAAAGGCGGAGGTGGGCCGGAGGGCCGATGCCGCCTTTCTCAACGCCGGCCCAGCGCAGTTTCCTGCTCTCCCCGTAGGGCTCAAGCGACGGGCCGAGTTATTCACAAGACACGGCCTAAGGCCTATGGGCTTCAGTCGACTCACGGGGGACATGTAATCGATGTGCGTGTGCGCGCAAGCGCGGCGAAAAGGCGGATGCGCAACTGCGCCCTGAACTCGGGCTTGCCCGTGAGAAAAGCACTTTCGCAAGCGAGGGACGAAGAGAAGCGGGCCGGCCGGCGGTCGGCAGGTCAATGCAGCCACTCTTTGCCGTGGAGAACAAACTGCCAGGCGCCGCGGTATTGGCCTAGTTCGCCGTAAAAACGGTGGAGGGTGTTGGCCCGCGCCCTCTCGCGCATTTCGTCCCGCACCCCTTTTTGGTGGCTGTAGACGTCGTATTCCAAGCCGCCGAGCCGCACCTTCACATGGCCTTTGTCGTTCAAGTAGCATGGAGCCTCGACGAGGAAAATGCGGCCCGTGTAGGTGCCGTCGCGAATGTCGACGCCTTCCGGCAGCCCGGCGTAGTCAACCGCGTTGGCAAAGAGATCCACGGGCGAGGTATCGACCAGCAAGGTCGCGGCCGGCCCGGCATCGGTTTCGCTCGGGCGCACAAGCGGCATCCACTTGTCTTTGTCGTGCGTGGCGACGGTGCGAAAGCGGGCGATGATCGGGAAGTGGTCGGAGAAGCCGCCCGGCACTTTCCCGCGCGACCAGCGGTTGGGGAGCCCGAGTCCGTTGGCGTTGAGCCCGGTGAACTTCAAGACCGCGA
>CAMLNJ010000579.1 GCA_946481225.1 uncultured Verrucomicrobiota bacterium
GCCTCACCGGCATCGCCGGCGTCGCCAACACCGGCTCCGACCGCAACTGGACCGGTCACCCCCTAGCCCAGGCCAACTGGTATGCTTTCGGCCGCCTCGCCTGGGATCCCGCCCTCTCGTCCGAGACGATCGCCCACGAATGGACCGCGCTCACGCTCACCCGTGCCCGCCCAGCGGCGGACACCGTGGTCCGCCTCCTCGTCGAGTCTCGCGAAGCCGTCGTGGATTATTCGATGCCCCTCGGCCTGCATCACCTGATGTGGAAAGACCACCACTACGGCCCCCAGCCTTGGTGCGACGACTTGCCGCGCGCCGACTGGAACCCCGTCTACTTCCACCGCGCCGCCGCGGACGGCATCGGCTTTGATCGCACCACCACCGGCAGCAACTCCGTCGCCCAGTATCACCCCGGCGCCCGCGAAATCTTCGCCAACCTCGCCACCTGCCCCGAGCAGCTGTTGCTCTGGTTTCACCGCGTGCCATGGAACCACCCCATGCGCTCCGGCCGCACGCTCTGGGACGAACTCTGCAACCGCTACCAGCGCGGCGTCGATTGGGCCGGTGCCGCGCGCAAAGATTGGGCCGGTCTCGCCGACGTGATCGACCCGGCCCTTCACGCCGCCGTCGCCGAGCGGCTCGCGATCCAGGAACGCGACGCCCGCGTCTGGCGCGACGCCTGCCTCCTCTACTTCCAAACCTTCGCCAAGCGCCCCTTCCCCGCGGGAGTCGAATCTGCGGGCCATCCTCTCGATCACTTCCAGAAAACCGACCCGCTCGGCTGGCCCAAACCCTGACCCTCCGTCGCCCCCCGCTTTTTCCGCCACATACCATGTCCCCCACCCCCGCCATCCGCCGCGCCCTTGCCCTCTGCCTGCTCGCCATCGGTGCCGCCGCCCACGCCGCCCCCGCCGACGCCGCCCCGCCGGTCTGGGAAAACCAGGCCGTCTTCCGCGTCAACAAGGAGGAACCGCACGCCGCCAAGATGCCCTTCCCCGACGCCCGCGGCGCCCTCAGCCGGCCCCGCGACGCCAGCCCCTGGCACCGCAGCCTCAACGGCGACTGGCGCTTCCACTGGGTGAGCACCCCCGACCAGCGTCCGGTCGGCTTCGAGAAACCCGGCTTCGACGACTCCGCCTGGAAAACCATCCCCGTCCCCTCCAACGTCGAGCTCCACGGTTACGGCACCCCCATCTACACCAACATCCGGTATCCATTCCGCAAGGACGCGCCCCGCGTCATGGGCGAGCCCCCCGCCGACTGGACCACCTACCGCGAACGCAACCCCGTCTCCAGCTACCGCCGCACCTTCAGCGTCCCCGCCGAATGGACCGGCCGCCAGACCTTCGTCGTCTTCAACGGCGTCGCCTCCGCCTTCCACCTCTACGTCAACGGCCGCCACGTCGGCTACTCGCAGGACAGCCGCACCCCCGCCGAGTTCAACCTCACCTCCTACCTCCAGCCCGGCGAAAATCTTCTCGCCGTCGAGGTCTACCGCTACAGCGACGGCGCCTACCTCGAAGACCAGGACTACTGGCGCCTCTCCGGCATCTTCCGCGACGTGTCGCTCTGGTCCTCCGCCGACCTCGACATCCGCGACTTCGAGATCCACGCCACACTCGCCGACGACTACCGCTCCGGCGTCCTCGACCTCTCCAGCTGGACCCGCGACTACGCCGGCCGCGCGCGCCCCTACACCGTGGAGGCCGCCCTGCTCGACTCCCGTGGTCGCACCCTCGCCCGCCGCGCCCTCTCCGGCCACGCCCCCGCCGGCGGCGAGCAGACCGCCAACGCCCGCGTCGAAAACCTCGCCATCGAGCCCTGGTCCGCCGAGCAACCCCGCCTCTACTCCCTCCTCCTCGCCCTCAAGGACGAACGCGGCCGCGCCCTCGCCCACTACGCCACCAAGATCGGCTTCCGCCGCTCCGAGACCAAAAACGGCCAGCTCCTCGTCAACGGCCAGCCCATCCTCATCAAGGGCGTCAACCGCCACGACCACAACCACCTCACCGGCCAATACGTCGCCGAGGCATCCATGCGCGCCGACCTCGACGCCATGAAGCGGCTCAACATCAACGCCATTCGCACCTCCCACTACCCGAACGACCCGCGCTTCCTCGAACTCGTCGACGAATACGGCTTCTACGTCATCTCCGAGGCCAACATCGAGACCCACGAATACGGCATCGACCCCGGCAACGCCCTCGCCAACGACCCGTCTTGGTATCCCGCCCTCCTCGACCGCGTGCGCAACATGGTCGAGCTCCTCAAAAACCACCCCTCCGTCATCATCTGGTCCCTCGGCAACGAGGCGGGCGACGGCCCCAACTTCGAGCGCATGGGCAACTGGGTTCATCAACGCGACCCGTCCCGCCCGCTCCACTACGAAGGCGCCTGGGATCGCCCCTACGTCGACCTCTACACCCCGATGTATTACCACGCCGGCAACCTCGCCCCCTGGTGCCGCAAGGAGGAACAAAAGCCCCTCGCCAAGCAGCGCCCGTTTATCCTGTGCGAGTATAACCACACCATGGGCAACTCCAGCGGCGGCCTCGACGAATACTGGCGCCTCTTCCGCAGCGAACGCCTCCTCCAGGGCGGCTTCATCTGGGACTGGCGCGATCAAGGCATCCTCCGCGAAAAACCCGCCGCCCACCCGCTTTCCGCCGCCCAGGCCGCCGTCTCCGCCCTCGACCCCAAACGCTTCGTCTCCCCCGAAGGCCGCCTCCGCTACTTCGCCTACGGCGGCGACTACGGCGACCGGCCCAACGACGACAACTTCAACTTCAACGGCGTCGTCGGCGCCGACCTCGTGCCCAACCCCCACGCCGTCGAGGTCGCCCACCAATA
>CAMLNJ010000580.1 GCA_946481225.1 uncultured Verrucomicrobiota bacterium
CTGCGCCGCGGCGAAAGTGACGGTGTATTTTACGCCGGGAGCAAGGCCGGAGAATGTCTGCGAAATGGAGCCGGTCCCTTGGAGGACGCCGACTTGAAGGCCCTGCGGCGCGGCGGGATTTCCGGAGGTGAAGAGGCTGCCGTTGGTGGCGACGCCGGCTTGGCCGACAAAGGACCAGGAACCACCGGCAGGGTTGTAGACGAAGGTCGTGGTGGCCGGCGTTTCGAAGCCGGGATTCAGCGCGAGAGTGGGTTGGCCGGTCGCTTCGGCGCTGTCGGCGCTCGAGGTCGCGGCGTTGCGCGCGGACACGACGTAGTAATAGGGCGCGCCGTAGGCCACGGTGGAGTCGGTGTAGCTCGCGGAGGCGAGGCCGCTCGCGATCACGACGTAAGGGCCGCCGGAGCGGAGGGCGCGCTTCACCTCGTAGCTCGTCGCGCCGGGCGCGGGCGTCCAGCCGAGGAGAATTTGTCCCGGGCCGGGGTCGGCGACGAGCGAGACGGGGGCGGCGAGCTCGGGCGTGGAGGTGAACACGTAGCTTCCCGCGCCGACCTCGTAGAGCGCGGCGCCGTTTTCGCGTCCGAGGTAGACGAGGCCGGGCGCGGTTTCCGCAGCCACGCCGCCCTCGGTGACGGGCGCGCCTATTTTGGAGGGAACGTGGATGACGGCAGTGGTGTTGGCCGGAATTTCGACGCGGAGGGTGGCGGTGCCGTCGACGAGGGTCCAATCGGTGGCGAGGCGTCCGTGGGCGGCGAGTTGCTCGCACCGGGCCTCGGTGAGCCCGCCGTGGCCGATGAGCGCGGCGATGCGCGCGCGGCGGTAGCCGGGCGAGAGGGCCTGGATGCCGCCGAGCTTTTGGAACATCCAGTCGCCGACGGCGCCGTAGGCGTAGTGGTTGAATGAATTCATGTCCACGGGACCGAACTCGAGGGTCGGCTGGATGGAGTTCCAGCGCTCCCACATGGTCGTCGCGCCGATGGAGATGGGGAAGCCCCACGAAGGGTAGGTCTCGTTGAGGAGGAGGCGCATGGCGAGGTCCTCGCGTCCGATCTTGGAGAGCGCGGGCAGGAGCCAGGGCGTGCCGAGGAAGCCGGTGCGCAGGTGGTTGTTGTCGGCGGCGAGCTTGCCGACGAACTTGGCCGCGGTTTGGGCGCGCTGCGCCGGGTCGGCGATCATGTCCATGCCGAGGGCTAGGGCGTAGGCGGTCTGGGTGCCGGTGTAGATCGTGCCGTCGGCGGCGCGGTAGGCGTTGACGAAGGCTTGCCGGATCTGCGGCGCGAGCGCGGACCACTCCGCGGCGAGCGCGGTGTCGCCGAGGGCGGCGGCCATCTCGGCCATCATGCGGGTGTTTTCGGCGAAGTAGGCGGTGCCGATGACCTTGTGCTCCTCGAGGCGGTTGACGGTTTCGAGGCTGAGCCAGTCGCCGGAGAACCAGTTGCTCCGGCCTTGTTCGAGCAGATCGCCGTCGCCGGTGGCGCTGGAGCGGACGAAGGCGTAGAAGGACTTCATCGCGTTCCAGTTGGCGCGCACGATCTGGAGGTCGCCGGTGGCTTGCCAGACGGAGTAGGGCACGGTGATGGCGGCGTCGGGCCAGCCCACGCCGGTGGAGTCGAACTCGGTGCGCGGCTGGGGCACGATGGCGGGCAGGTTGCCGTCGGGCTTCTGCGCGTCGCGCACGTCGGTCATCCACTTGGAGAGGAAGGCGCGGGTGTCGGCGAAACGCGCGGCGGCGGGGGCGAAGACGTTGATGTCGCCGGTCCAGCCGAGTCGTTCGTCACGGGCGGGCGTGTCGGTGGGGATGGATAGGAAGTTGCCGCGCTGTCCCCAGCGGATGTTGCTCACGAGCTTGTTGAGCATCGCGCGCGAGGTGACGAGATCGCCCGTGGCGGGCAGGTCGGAGGAAAGCACGACGCCTTGGACGTCGCCGACGGCGGGCGGCGTGGCGGCGCCGGTGATCTGAATATAGCGAAACCCGTGCTGGGTGAATTTCGGCTGGAAAGTCACGACACCGTCGGCGTCGAAGAGGTAGGTGTCGGTCGCTTTGGCGGTGCGGAGATTGTCGGTGTAGATTTGGCCGGCGCGCGAGCCGACGCGGTAGAGCTCTTCGGCGTGGCGGAGCACGATGGCGTCGCCTTGTCGGCCGCTCAGGCGGACGCGCGGCACGCCGACCATGTTTTGGCCGAGGTCGTAAATCCAGGTGCCGGGGGAAATCTCGGTGCGCGTTGCGGCCGTGAGCAAGGCGACGGCGCGGACGGGCTCGTCGGGCTGCGGCACGAGACGCGAGGAGAGATCGGCGACCGCGCCGACGGGCATCCACGAGCTGTCGTCGAAGGCGGCGGTGTTCCAGCCCGGTTTCTCGAAGGCGGCCTGGTGGGTCTCGCCATCCTGGAGGTCGGCGCGCAGGCGCGGCCCGTCGGCGGCTTTCCAACTCGGGTCGGTGGCGAACCATTCGACCGAGCCGTCGGCGTAGGCGAGTTTCACCTTCGCGACGAAGGCCAGCTGGTCGCCGTAGACGCGCGTCCAGCCGATGCCGACCTTGCCGCGATGCCAGCCGTCGCCGAGCTCGGCGCCGAGGACGTTGAGGCCGGGTTGGACGAGCGAGGTGATGTCGTAGGTCTGGGCCTGGATGCGCTTCGCGTAGGCCGTCCAGCCGGGCGCGAGGAACTGGTCGCCCGCTTTGCTCCCGTTGACCGACACCTCGTAGAGACCGAGCGCGGAGGCGTAGACGCGGGCCGAGGCGAGGCCGTCGCGGACGGTGAAGCGACCGCGCAGCAAGGGGAGCGAAGACGGCGCGTTGACGAAAACCGCGTCGGTATTGCCGGAGACGGAGAGGGCGCCGTTGACGAGC
>CAMLNJ010000581.1 GCA_946481225.1 uncultured Verrucomicrobiota bacterium
TGCGCAGCATGCGCCAAAGGCGGCTGCCGAGGCGACGAAGCCGTCCAAGCCATCGCCGCCCAGGCGCCGCCCGGATCCGTGATCACGGCAGGCATGACCGTCATCGCCATGCCGCGCGCGGCCCCGCGGGCATCGACCCTGCACCGTGGCTCTCCGCCCGCGCGCCAGCATTGAAATTCACCGCGACCCCGGCCGCCGAGGCCCTCTGCCGCGTCACCGAAGCCGCGCGCCCTCCGTCGGTCCGGAGTCTCACCGGCTACCGGGGCGCGCGCCTGCTCGGCCTTTCGTCGGCGCCGTCGGACAATATGACGCCACCGCACCCGACTCCTTCGCCACAATGAGCAACTCCCGCCAACCGATGCCCGACCACCTCTCCACCTTCGCTCGCGCTGTCGACCACGTAAAACTCGAGCTGGCCGCCCACGCGTTGGAGGCGCGCACCGGCCGCTTCTTGGATTCGGATGTGCTCAAGCTCCACAAACCTTCCTGGCTCCCCGCGTCGGCGCCCGGCTGCGGGATATTTTTCTCCGCCTGGATCGACGCCGAAGCCCTCCGGCGCGCACGCGTGAACTACAACATCCACGCGCTCGAACTTCGCCGCTTCCCGGACCACGCGATCCAAAGCCGCGACTTCGCCGCCGCCTTTCGCTCGGCATTCACCGCCTCGTCGCCCTCCGGCTGGCCCAACCTCACTCTCGACCACGGCCCCCAGACCCTCTTCCGCGGCTGGATCAAACTGGACCCCGTCCGCCTCGAAGGCGACCTCGTCGCGCTCGCGCGCCTTTTCCTTCCCATCGCGCCCCTCATCGACGAACTCCTCGCCCGGCGGGCCAGCCTCCCCCCGTCCGCGTGAGCGCATCCTTCGCCACCACCCGCTGGACGCTCGTCCTCGACGCCGCGCGTCATGGTTCCGCGGATACCGCCGATTCCGCCGCCGGGCGCGCCCTGGCCGAGCTCGGCGCCCTCTACCGCGCCCCTCTGCTCGCCCACGCACGCCGTCGCGGACTATCCCCGGCGGACGCCGAAGACCTCGTCCAAGGCCTCTTCGCCTCCATCCTCCGCCACGATTCGCTTTCCTCCGCCCGCCGCGAGCGCGGCCGCTTCCGCGCCTGGCTTCTCGGCGTCTTCGAGCACCATCTCGCCGGCCAGCGCGCCCGCGTCGGTGCAGCCAAGCGCGGTGGCGGGGCCGGACACGCCGACGATCCCGCGCAGGCCATAGAACTCCATCCCTCGCCCGGCCCGGCCCCGGACGCCGCCTATGACCGCGCCTGGGCGCTCGCCCTTCTCGACGCCGCGACCGCCCGCCTGCGCGCCGAACACGCCGCCGCTGGACGCGAGGCATGGTTCGACGCCGTCGCCCCCGCGCTCGCCGGCCGCTCCGCCGAAACTCCCCACGCGGACATCGCCGCCCGCGTAGGCCTCTCCGAAGGCGCCCTTCGCGTCGCCCTCCACCGCCTTCGCCACCGCTTCCGCACCATCCTTAGGGAGGAAGTCGCCCACACCGTCGCCTCGCCTGATGATGTCGATGCCGAACTCCGCCACCTCCTCGTCGCGCTCGCGAACTGATGCCGGATTTTCGCAAGGCGAGGCTTTGCAAGCGACACCCGATCACTATCCACTGGCGCCATGACCCTGCGCCAACTGCCCCGACTCGCCCTCGCCGCCACCGTCCTCCTCGGCCTCGCCGCCTGTGCGAAGAAAGACGCGTCGCCTTCCTCCGACGGCGCCGCGGCCCCCGCCAAACCCGCCAAGGTCACGGTCCAGCTCGATTGGTTCCCCGAACCCGAACACGGCGGCCTCTACCAAGCCCAGGCGCGCGGCTGGTTCAAGGAAGCCGGCCTCGACGTCACGCTCCTCCCCGGCGGCCCCAATGCCCTCGTCAACCAACGGGTCGCCACCGGCCAGGCCGACATCGGCCAAGGTGAAAGCGTCACCACGCTCCTCGATGCCCACAAGGGGCTCCCGCTCCTCCAGGTCGCCGCCGTCTTCCAGAACGACCCATCGGTCTTTCTCCTCCACGCCGACAACCCGGTCCGCGACTTCAAGGACCTGAACGGCCGCAAGATCATGGCTCGCCCCGGTTGGGTCTTCCTCGACTACCTGCGCCAGAAATACGCCATCGATTTCACCATCATCCCGTTCAACTTTTCGGTCTCCAACTTCATCGCCGACAAAGAATTTATCCAGCAGGGCTACTACATCGCCGAGCCCTTCTTCATCACCCAAGGCGGCGCGCCCGCTCCGCGCTATCTCTACGCCTGGGACGCCGGTTACGACTCGTATGGCGTGCTCGTCGCCAATCCATCCTGGGCGAAGAAAAACCCCGCGGTCCTCCGCGCCTTCCTCGCCGCCTACATCCGCGGCTGGCGCGACTACCTCGAAGGCGACCCGACTCCGGCGCACGAGGCGATGAAACAGGCCAATGACAAAAACACCGACGCCTTCCTCGCCTTCTCGCGCAAGATGATCGTCGACGAAAAACTCGTCGTCGGCCGCGACGCCACCGACTCCTCCCGCATCGGCCGACTCGATCCCGCCCGCTACTCCACCCAGATCAAGATTCTCGAAGATCTGAAACTCACGCCCGCAGGCGCGCTCAAAGTCTCCGACGTGATGAGCACCGACTATCTGCCTGAGTCCAAATAACCGCGCCCAGGAACGATCCGCTCCTCTTCCGGCCTCCGGTATTCCTCCGTGCCCTCCGTGTCCGAGCTCCGTGCCCTCCGTGGCTAAAATCTCGCCCCTCCGCCCGCTCCCCTGCCGCGGCCTCGCGCTCGACCTCGCGACGCCGCGCATCATGGGCATCGTCAACACGAGCCCGGATTCCTTCCACG
>CAMLNJ010000582.1 GCA_946481225.1 uncultured Verrucomicrobiota bacterium
GCTTCACCTCCACCAAAAAGAACCTCGCCCCCGTCCTCGGCCCCGAAGGCATCGCCCCGCTCCTCCCTCTTCTCGACGGACTCCCCGCCTGGGTCATCGGCGGCATCCATCCCGACGACCTCCCCGCCATTCGCGCCCTCGGTGCCCGCGGCGTCGCCGTCTCGTCCTCCCTCTTCGCCTCCAACAACGTCTCCGCCCGCCACGCCGCCTTCCTCGCCGCCTGGTCCTCTGAATCCGCGCCCATCCGCGCAATCCGCGGTTAAAAATCATGACTCCCTCGCCCCTCCTCATCGCCGGCGTCCAGTTCTCCTCACGCCTCTTCCTCGGCACCGGCAAATACGCCAACGCCGCCGCCATGCGCGCCTCGCTCGACGCCTCCGGCACCGAGCTCGTCACCGTCGCCCTCCGCCGCGCCCGCACCGACGGCTCCGCCGACGCCATCCTCGACCACCTCGACCCGATCCGCCACCGCCTCCTCCCCAACACCTCCGGCGTGCGCGACGCCAAGGAAGCCATCCTCGCCGCCGAGCTCGCCCGCGAGGCCCTCGAGACCAACTGGCTGAAACTCGAGATCCACCCCGATCCGAAGTATCTGATGCCCGACGCCGTCGAGACCCTGCTCGCCACCCGCGAACTCGTGAAACGCGGCTTCGTCGTCCTCCCCTACGTCCACGCCGACCCCGTCCTTTGCAAACAACTCGAGGAGGCCGGCGCCGCCGCCGTCATGCCCCTCGGCGCGCCCATCGGCAGCAACCGCGGTCTCGAGTCGCGCGCCTTCCTCGAAATCATCATCGCCCAGGCCCGCGTCCCCGTCGTCATCGACGCCGGCCTTGGCGCCCCCTCCCACGCCGCGGCCGCCTTGGAGATGGGCGCCGACGCCGTCCTCGTGAACACCGCCATCGCCGCCGCCGCCGACCCCGTCGCGATGGGCGCCGCCTTCCGCCTCGCCGTCGAAGCCGGCCGCCTCGCCTACGAATCCGGCCTCGCCCGCGCGTCCGCCAAGCTCGAGGCCAGCGCCTCATCCCCCCTCACCGCCTTCCTCTCCGCTTAAATTTTAACCACGGAGATCGCGGAGGGCCCACGGAGACCAAACCTGCCCTGCCTCATTCCGACCTCCGTGTTCTCCGTGCCCTCCGTGGTTCAAAAAATGTCTTTCCCGGAAATCTTCTCCCGCCACGACTTCGCCGCCGTCGCCGCCCGCGTGCTCTCCGCCACGCCTGCCGACGTCGCCCGCGCCCTCGCCGCCGCGCCCGGCCGCCTCTCGCTCGACGACCTCGCCGCGCTCCTCTCCCCCGCCGCCGCGCCGCACCTCGAGGAACTGGCCCGCCGCGCCCACCAGCTCACCGTGGAGCGTTTCGGCCGCACGATGCAGCTCTACGCACCGCTCTACCTCACCAACGTCTGCGCCAACGTCTGCACCTACTGCGGCTTCTCCGCCCAAAACGCCATCCGCCGCAAGGCCCTCAACGACGAGGAAATCCTCGCCGAGGCCCGCGCCCTCAAGGAGCTTGGCTTCGACCACGTCCTCCTCGTCACCGGCGAATCCGCCCGCTACGGCCGCGACTACCTCGCCCGCGCCCTCCGCCTCCTACGCCCCCATTTCTCGCACCTCTCCATCGAAGTGCAGCCCCTCTCCGAGACCGACTACGCCTCGCTCACCGCCGACGGCCTCGGCGCCGTGCTCGTCTACCAGGAGACCTACGACCCCGCCACCTACGCCCGCCACCACCTCTCCGGCCCCAAGGCCGACATGGCCTTCCGTCTCGAAACCCCCGACCGCCTCGGCCGCGCCGGCGTGAAAAAGATCGGCCTCGGCGCCCTCTACGGCCTCTCCGACTGGCGCGCCGAGGCCTGGTTTCTCGGCCTCCACCTCCGCCACCTCGAACGTGCGTATTGGCGAACTCGTTACAGCCTGTCCTTTCCCCGCCTCCGTCCCCACGAAGGCCACGACATCGCCGTGACTCCCTTCGACGAACGCGATCTCGTTCAAACCGCCTGCGCCTTCCGCCTCTTCAGTCCCGAAGTCGAGCTCTCGCTCTCCACCCGCGAGCGCCCCGCCTTCCGCGACCACGCCTTCAAACTCGGCTTCACCAGCATGAGCGCCGGCTCCCGCACCAACCCCGGCGGCTACGCCAGCGCCCCCGATTCGCTCGAACAATTCGAGATCAGCGACGACCGCAGCCCCGCCGAGATCGCCGCCCTCCTCCGCGCCCAAGACTACGACCCCGTCTGGAAAGACTGGGACCCCACCTACGACGGCCAAACCGCGGAAACCGCTAAATCCCGCTAACACCCGCTAAATCAATCCCTCAGACCCTCTGCTTCCTTTTAGCGTCCTTTAGCGTAATTTAGCGGTTCCCATCCTCCGATGCCCTTCTCCCCCGACGAACTCCTCCGCTACCAGCGCCACCTCGGCCTCGCCGGTTTCGGCCCCCCCGCGCAGGAAAAACTCCGCGCCGGCTCCGTCCTCGTCATCGGCGCCGGCGGCCTCGGCTGCCCCGCCCTCCTCTACCTCGCCGCCGCCGGCGTCGGCCGCATCGTCCTCCTCGACCCCGACACCGTCGACGTATCCAACCTCCAACGACAGATCCTCTACGCGACGGCCGACGCCGGCCGCCCCAAGGCCCTCGCCGCCGCCGAGCGCCTCCGCGCGCTCAACCCGCATATCCGCGTCGAACCCAACATCGCCCGCCTCACCCGCGCCAACGCCCTCGAGCTCGTCCGCTCCGTCGACGTCGTCCTCGACGGATCCGACAACTTCGCCACCCGCTACCTCGTCAACGACGCCTGTGTCCTCGCCGGCCGCCCCTTCGTCTACGGCGCCATCCAGGGC
>CAMLNJ010000583.1 GCA_946481225.1 uncultured Verrucomicrobiota bacterium
GAAATACCGCCTCGTCCTCAACAACGACAACGAACGGGGATCCGAGTCCTTCCTCGGCGTCTACAGCGCGGCCAAGATCCACTCGAAACTCGATTTCCCCAAGGCCGTGCTCGTTACCTCGACCATTCCGGGCGAGGGCAAAACGTTGGTTTCCTCCAATCTCGCCGGCTGCTTCGCCCGCCACGGCAAACGCACCCTGCTGATCGACTGCGATCTTCGCCGCCCGATGCTGCATCGCCACTTCGAGCAGCAGAACGACGCCGGCCTCCTCAAATGGTTCGAAAATGGCGCCCGTCTCGACGCCCCCAAGCTCTCCGCCGCGCCCGAGCTCGGAATAATCAAGATCGGCGAGAACCTTGATCTGCTCCGCTCCGGCGGACGCTCCAAGAGCCCCACGGAATTGCTGGAGAGCCCCGCCTTCACCCAGCTCATCGACCGCTTGAAACGGGAATACGATCTGGTCGTGGTCGACTCCCCTCCCCTGGGTGCGGTGACCGATTCTCTGCTCATTGCCGAAAGCACCGACGAGGTGGTCTATGTTTGCCGTTTCAACCGGGCCCTCAGGAAGCACATTCGCCTCTACATCAAGGCGCTGCGCCAGGGTAAAAACGAAATCCTCGGCGTCGTGCTGAACGGCCTCTCCGCCCGCCGCATCGAGTATTACTCGAACTACCGCTACTACCGGAGCTACAAGAAATATTACGGCACGACGAGCTAAGCAGGTTGCACGAGATGAGTCGCGGCCATCGCCGGTTCCAGGCTCGTGCGAGGTCGGGGAAGGATCGTCGGCTGGTAGCGTTTTGGGCCGGCGTTTGACGGCGCGGGGCTCGGCCCAGGCCTCCCTGATGCGTGGGACATGACGTCCCGAACACACGACGTGGCGTCGCGCTTCCGACCGACTTCGCCGCCTACCGGAGTGTGGTCGTCAGCGGCGCCGCCAGCTCGCCAGGGGCGACGCCGGCACGCACCTTTACCGTCGCCAGCACTTTGGGCACATACAACCGCGTCTCCGCCGGAAGGTGCGCCGCGACGCCCGCAAAATCCGTCGCTCCCCGCTCCTTCAACGTCCGGCTAACCCGGCCCTCGCCGCTATTGTAGGCCGCCAGCGCGAGCGGCCAGTCGCCAAAACGCGCGTGCAGTTTTTTTAGATACGCCGCCGCCGCCCGCGCGCTCGCCTCCGGTTGCGTGCGCTGGTCGAACGGCAGAAGCGACAGGCCAAGCGCTTTCGCCGTTTCCGGCATGATTTGAAACAGCCCTCGCGCCCCCGACGGACTGCGAGCGCGGGGATTAAACGAACTCTCCGTCTCGGCCAGCCACACCAAGGCCTCCGGCACCCCCTCGGCCGCGAATGCCGCCCGCACCGCGGGCAAAAATGCATCGGCCCGCGCCGGCCTCGGCCGCCGCGCCACCCGCCCGACCCACAGCTCATAGAGCGGCACGTTTTGCCCGGTCTTCGGCTGAGCGGGGTCCTTCGGCTTCTCCGCCCCGCCCGGCGGCGCGGTCGGCGTGGGCGGCGGCGTCGCCGCCTCCTGCGCCGCCTCCATGTCCGCCAGCTGTTCGCGCAACCAGTCCGCGTAATCGGCGTAGTCCGGCAAGGCCTGCAGGGCGGCGATCGCCGCCCGCGTCTCGGGCGCAAACGCGGCGAACTCTTTCAAATCCTCCTGCTTTCCCGCCGTCTCCAAGCGCTTGAAAAACGCGAGCAACTCGTCGGGCCCGAGCAGCTCATACTCCGCCTTGACCGACTCCGGGACAAACGCGTCCCACAACGACTCCGCCACCGCATGCAGCTCCGCGGCCTCTTTCGAGGTCGGAGCCGCCGTCGAAGGCGCGGACGCCGGCCTCTCATCCGCCCCCGCCGCGCCCGTCGCGCAGAACCCGCCGGCTAGAAGCGCACCGACCACCAAGCCCCAAGATCCCGTTTTCCCCACGCCGATAATCATGCGTCGATCAACCGCCGGCTCCGCCCAAAGCGCAAGCCGTCCCGCGCGTTCGACCAGGTGCAAACCTTCCGCCCTCGTCCCATCGCGACCAGACGTATCCATAATTTACCGACGCTCGACCCAAGGATCCCGGCCGGGCATGGTCGTCCGCCGTAAGCAAAAGGCCCGGGCCGCGACCTGGCCGGTCCACGCCGTCCGATTCGACTTCGACAAGCTTCGCTTGAACCACCGCCGGCTTTCCGACCCGTTGGCCAACTCGTGCGGTAAATCGGCTCGAACTCGAATCCGTCCCGGCAAAAGCGCGAAGCCGTCGTTCTTGTTGGCGAATCCGAGCTCCCTGCATATTGGTGCCACCTTGTGTTCCGGACGAACTACGACGGGAAAACCGTCCCCGTGTCTCCGGCCTTTCATTCCTTTCCCTCGCTCCCCAATGTGGCCGCCATGCCGACTCTTTCGGAAATCGTCGCCTATTGCGATCAATCCACGCGCCGCGCCGCGTGGAAGGATCATCCCAACGCCCTCAACGGGCTTCAGATCGAGAACAACGGCCGCGTGACAAAGATCGGGGCCGCCGTCGACGCGGGACGGATTCCCTTCGAGCGCGCCGCCGCGACGGGAATCGATTTTCTCATCGTCCACCACGGCCTCTACTGGACCGCGCCTCAACCGCTCGTCGGCGCCCACTACGCCCGCTTCGCGTCGGCGATCCGCGCCAACCTCGCCGTCTACTCCTGCCACCTCCCGCTCGACGGGCACCCCGAACTGGGCAACAACTGCCTGCTTGCCCGCCAGCTGGGCCTCGAGCCCGACCAGACTTTCCTCACGCCCCCCGGCAGCGAGCCGGTCGCCTGGACCGCCCCCTACGCCGACACCCGCGCCGCCCTCCACGCG
>CAMLNJ010000584.1 GCA_946481225.1 uncultured Verrucomicrobiota bacterium
CAGGCCGCGAGATCGTCGCCGGCCTGGACCTCGTAGAGGAGCGCGGGATCGGCGATGCGCGCAAAGCCCAATGTCATATGGCCCGACTCGTCGATGGCGGCCACGGGCGCCGGCAGGGCATCGGAAACGAGGGGATCGCCGCCGAGCGCGTATTCGAGGAGGTTGAGGCGTCCGTCGCCGTCAGGATCGGCGTCGTCCGCGGCCGTGCCGGTGGCGCCGGTGGCTCCGAAGTGCGCGAGCCGCCAGCTCTGGCTGGCCGTGTAGGTGGTCGCAGAGACGGGAGCGGATACCACGCCCGCGCCGGACAGGCCCTGGGCGAACACGGTGTAATACCAGGTCGCGCCAGCGGCGAGACCGGAGTCGGTGTAGGTCGTGGAAGGTATATCGACGGCACGGTCCGTGTAGGGACCACCAACGGCGGCCGCGCGCCGGACGGTGTATCCGGAAGCTCCCGACACGGCGTTCCAGGTAAGCGTGATCGCCGAGCCGCCCGGCGTGGCGACGAGGTTTTGCGGCGCGGGGAGCTGGCCGGCGGCGAGGCTCGCGATCTCCTGCGCGGTCAGCGCGGCGGCGTAGATACGGAAATCGTCGAGCGCACCGTCGAAATACGGGTCCGGGTATTGGGCTTTGCCGAGGTAGTTCTGCGTGGTGCTTCCCATGCCGGAGGGCCTGAAGCTCATCGCGGCGTTGGAGCCGACCGCCACACCGTTGACGTAGAGGGTGCCAGTCGAGCCGGAGAGCGTGACGGCGACGTGGGTCCAGACGCCGGTGGGGAGGGCGTTGGAGGCGTCGATGATCTGCTCGGCGCTGTTGTTGATCTTGATGGCGAATCTCGGCTTGGCGGTCGCCCCGCTCTGGAGCGTGAGGAACATGTTGGTGGCGGTGCCGCTGCCGAAGTCAAAGACGCGCGCCCAGTTGGCGTGAGTGGCGGGTCGCACCCAGGTGCTGATCGTGAAGTCGTTCAACGTGCTTACCACGCCTGCGGGAAGCGTGGCATACTGGGAAGAAGACCCGGCGAGCCCGAGGGCGTTGCCGAGCTTGCCGGCGGCGAAGGTCGGCCCGTTGACGAGCGTCGCGTGGCGGGCGTTGCCGCTGGAGTCGGCGGCGCTCGTCCCGGATGTCTCGTTGAACTTCAGATGCAGATACGCGACCCGCTCAGGCACGTCGATCAGCGCGGACGCCTCGGGCGAAGCGGCGCTCTCGCCGCCGCTGTTCACGGCGACCACGACGTAATGGTAGGTCGTGCGCAGGGCGGCGGAGGTGTCGCCGTAGGCGGTCGCCATGACGCCCGTGGCGAGGATGTCGTAGGGGCCGCCGCTCGTGGTGGAACGCTTGATCGTGTAGCTGCTCGCGCCGCTGGAGGCACTCCAGGTCAGGTCGATCCGGCTGGTAGAGACCGACGAAGCGGCGAGGGACGCCGGCGCGGCGGGCGGGGGCGGAGGCTGGGGAGCGGCGGAGGCCGCGACGCTGTCGGCCGATTCGTTCAGCGAGGTGTCGGACGCGGTGACGACGTAGTGGTAGGTCGTGCCGTTGTCGGCAGTGGTATCGGAGTAGGCGCTGAAGGTCAGATTGGTGGCGATGGGGGCGTAGGGGCCGCCGGACGTGGTCGAGCGATACACGGCGTAGCGCGCGAGGTCGGGCTCGGTGTTGTCGGCCCAGTCGAGAGTCACGACGTGGTCTCCGGCCGTCGCGACGAGGCCGGTCGGAGCCGCCGGGGGCGTCGTGTCGCCGGGCTCGGGTTCGGGGTCCTCCGGATTGAGATTCGGCTCGGTGAAAGCCATCAAGCCGGCCACTTCCGAGGGGCTCAGGGCGAAGTTGTAAACATAGAACTCGTCCACGCGGCCGTCGAAATAGGGGTCGGGGAACTGGGCCTTCCCGATGTAGTTCTGGGTGGTGGCGCCGAGCGAGGCGGGCGTGAGGCTCATGGAGCTGTTGCGGCCCACCTCCACGCCGTTCACGTAGAGGATGCCGGTGCCGCCGTTCAGGGTCACCGCGACGTGGCTCCACACGCCGACGGGCAGCGGGGAGGCGGCGTTGATCTGCTGTTCGCTGTTGTAGCTGTTCGTGGTGATGGCGAATCGCAGGGCGTTCGATCCGCCGGCCTTGGGCGCGAGGAACATGTAGGCGTTGGTGCCCGTGCCGCAGTCGAAGAGCCGGGCCCAGGTGCTGAGCGTGTCGGGGTTGACCCAGGTGGCGATGGTGCAGGCGCCGAGTCCGTTGAAGAGTCCGTCGGGGAGGTCCACGTAGTCGTCGCCGCCATCGAGGTTCACGGCGTTGTTTTTGGTGCCCGAGGTCCAGAGCGGGCCGCCGACGAGCGTGCCGTTGCGACCGTTGCCGGAGGAGTCGGACGCCACGGTGCCGCTCGTCTCGTCGAACGCGAGGTGGGAGACCATGGCGGGCGCGTTCGAGGCGCCGATCACGATGCTCACCTCGTTGGAATGGGCGCTTTCGCCGACGCTATTGAGCGCGCCGACGACGTAGTAGTAGGTGCCGGGGGCCAGGCGCCGCTCGGTGTAGTCCATGTCCCAGGGCGGATTGTAATCGATGACGGCGTAGGGGCCGCCGGGCGTGGTGGCGCGCTTGAGCACGTAGTCGGTCGCGCCAGGAACGGGGCTCCAGGTCAGGGTGGCCTGGTCGGTCCAAGGCGAGGTGACGGCCAGACCAGAGGGCGCGGAGGCGGGCGGGGTCGGAGTCGTGCCGGTCATGTTGCCGATGAACTGGACCTCGGCCAGGGTGCAGTAGGTGTTGGGAGGCGCGCGGAAGCGGACGTAGCGGAATGCGTTCGCGTTGGTCAGGCTCTGCGTGGTGAACACCTCGCTGGGC
>CAMLNJ010000585.1 GCA_946481225.1 uncultured Verrucomicrobiota bacterium
GCCCGTGATCGAGGCCTACGAGGACCTCGGCGCCGCGCGCTGCGTCCCGATCTACAACGCCCTCGATCCCGAGACGCACCACCCCGTGCCCGCCGAACCCTCCCTCTCCGCCGCGCTCGGCTTCCTCGGCAACCGCCTGCCCGACCGCGAGCGCCGCGTGGAGGAGCTTTTTCTCGCTCCCGCCGCCATGCGCCCCGGCCTCGCCTTCCTCCTCGGCGGCAGCGGCTGGGACGACAAGCCCATCCCCGCCAACGTCCGCCGCCTCGGCCACGTCGGCACCGCGTTCCACAACGCCTTCAACTCGTCCTGCCGCGTCGTGCTCAACATCAACCGCGAAAGCATGGCCCGCTACGGCTTCTCCCCGCCCCCCCGCCTCTTCGAGGCCGCCGGCGCCGGCGCCTGCCTCGTCACCGACCGCTGGGAAGGCATCGAGCAGTTCCTCGAGCCCGGCTACGAGGTGCTCGTCGCCGCCGACGGCGCCGAGGTCGCCGACTGGCTCGACCAACTCACCCCCGCCCGCGCCTCCGCCATCGGCCGCGCCGCCCGCCGCCGCATCCTCTCCGAACACACCTACGGCCATCGCGTCATCGAACTCGAAAGCCTCCTCGAGGCCCGCGCCCACGCGCCGGCCCACGCATAACGTGGCGCGGGCGTCCCGCCCGTGCCGGGCAGGCGTCGCGCCCGCCCGCTTCCGAAACCAAAAACGAGGGGCATCGGCTTCCACCGCTTCGCTCCCCCGCACCGCCCATGAAACTCGTCGTCCTCGGCCTCTCGCTCACCTCCGCCTGGGGCAACGGCCACGCCACCACTTGGCGCGCGCTCCTCTCCGCCTTCGCCGCCCGGGGACACGACATCCTTTTCCTCGAGCGCGACGTCCCCTGGTATGCCGCCCACCGCGACCTCGGCGACTGCCCCTACGCCCGCGTCGTCCTCTACAAGGACCTTCAGGCCCTCCAGCGCGAACACACCGCGACCATCCGCGCCGCCGACGCCGTCATCGTCGGTTCCTACGTGCCCGAGGGCGTGCGCGTCGGCGAATGGATCCTCCTCACCGCCCGCGGCGTCGTCGCCTTCTACGACATCGACACGCCCGTCACCCTCGCGAAGATCCGCCGCGGCGACTACGAATACATCACCCCCGAGCTCGTCCGCCGCTACCCGCTCTACCTCTCCTTCAGCGGCGGCCCCGTCCTCCACACCCTCGGGCAGGAATTCAAGTCCCCCCGCGCCCGCGCCCTCTACTGCGCCGTCGACCCCGCGCTCTATTACCCCGAGACCGACGCCATCCGCTGGGACCTCGGCTACCTCGGCACCTACTGCCTCGACCGCCAGTCCCGCCTCGACGCCTTGCTGCTCGACCCCGCCCGCCGCTGGACCAACGGCCGCTTCGTCGTCGCCGGCCCCCGATACCCCGAAAACCTCGTCTGGCCGGCCAACGTCGAGCGCATCCCCTACCTCCCGCCGTCCGCCCACCGCGGCTTCTACAACGGCCAACGCTTCACCCTCAGCGTCACCCGCGCCGACATGCTCGCCGCCGGCTGGTCCCCGAGCGTGCGCCTCTTCGAGGCCGCCGCCTGCGGCACGCCCGTAATCACCGACCGCTGGGCCGGTCTCGAGGACGTCTTCGAGCCCGGGCGCGAAATCCTCGTCGCCGACTCCACCGAGGACGTCGAGCGCTACCTCCACGAGTTCCCCCAAACCGACGCCGCCGAACTCGGCGCCGCCGCCCGCGCTCGCGTCCTCCGCGAACACACCGCCGCGCACCGCGCCGCCGAACTGGAAAAACACCTCCTCGAACTCTCCGTCGGCTCCGGCTTCGCCCCCGCGCCCGCCGCCCCCGTCATCGCCGCCCCCGCCCCGTCCTTCCCTCTCAGCCCCTCGCCCACCGCGCCCGGCTCCCCGCCCCCCGGCTCCCGCTTCATGGTCCCCGCCCCGCGCGAAGCCTCCGGCTTCGCCGCCGAAGCCGCCGCCCTCGCCCCTTGGTTTCACAACCTCCACCTCCCCGACGGCACCCAGACCGCGCCGCACCACCCGCTCGGCGATTTCCCCGCCATGAAGTGGGAGCAGATCGCCCCGCACCTCCCCAAGCGCCTCGACGGCTGGACCGTCCTGGACATCGGCTGCAACGCCGGCTTCTACAGTATCGAACTCGCCAAGCGCGGCGCCGAGGTCACCGCCATCGACATCGACCCGCACTTCCTTCGCCAGGCCCGCTGGGCCGCCGGCGTCCACGGCCTCGAAACCCGCATCGCCTTCCGCCAGGCCGGCGTCTACGACCTCGCCCGCTGGGACCACGACTACGACCTCGTGCTCTTCCTGGGCGTTTTCTATCACCTCCGCTACCCCGCCCTCGGCCTCGACCTCGCCGTCGAACGCGCCCGCCGCCTCTTCCTCTTCCAGACGCTCACCATGCCCGGCGAGGGCGAATACGAGACGCCCGAGGACCAGGATTTCGACAACCGCTCCGCCCTCCTCGACCCGAACTGGCCCAAGATGGCCTTCATCGAAAAGAGCCTCGCCGGCGATCCCACCAACTGGTGGGTCGCCAACCACGCCGGCGTCGTCGCCATGCTCCGCTCCGCCGGCCTCACCGTCGTCGCGCGCCCCGGCCACGAGATCTACCTCTGCGAGCCCGCGCGTCTCCACGACGAACACCCGCCCCTCCACTGGGATCCCGCCGAGCTCGACTCCGCCTGCGGCCGCACCCGCGCCGCCGCCGCCAAACGCTAAGCCCCCGGGAACGCCGAGCCCCGGCTCGGCTCTCCGCCCTCTCAGTTCTCAGCTCTCCGCCCTCCGCTTCAGGTCCCCGCCTGCAGGTCTC
>CAMLNJ010000586.1 GCA_946481225.1 uncultured Verrucomicrobiota bacterium
GTGGCCGCCCTGGGGCGTGTGGCAGACGAGGCAGGCGGCGCGGCCGGGGATCTGCCAGGTCTGGGTGCGGGGGACGCCGTTTTCGGTCACGGTGAGGGGGAAAGAGACGCCCTCGGAGGGGACGAGGGTGGCCTCGGTCTGGGTCTCGTTCCAGCGGTAGCTGACGCCGTAGGCGCCGGAGGCGGTTTTGACGAGGAGGCGGGTTTCGAGGCGGCGGCGCGTGGCGGGGTCGCCGCGGGTGAGATCGATGTCGAAGTGTTTCACCCAGACGGCGCCGGTGGGGAGGGTCCAAGGGGCGTCCTCGGCCCAGGAGAAGCGGGCGGCGGGATCGGGGACGGCGAACCAGCGGCGCTTGATGGCGTGGTCGCTCCAGAAGGCGATGTTGGGCGCGTAGGGGAGGAGGCCGGGGGCGGGGGCAAGATCCGTGAGATCGGCGAAGAGACCGGTGGCGGAGAGGGTCTTGGGGAAGTCGTCGGCGGCGTCGCCGGCGACGAGGCGCAGGATGCGGCTGCCGTCGATGTCGGCGATAAGCGGGTCGCCGTTGGCGGGATCGAGGCCGAAGGAGACGATGCCGCCCTCGCCGGCGATGCGCGCGACCTGCGGGGCGCCGCCGCCGGCGGGGCGGCGGAGGCTCCAGATGTGGCCGGAGACGTAGTCACCGAACAAATACGCGCCGTCGAGCGAGGGGAGGCGCGTGCCGCGGTAGACGAGGCCGCCGGTGATGGAGGCGCCCTGGAAGGTGCCGGAGCCGTGGGTGTATTCGTAGAGCGGGAGCTGGTAGGTGAAGCCGGCGGGGGCGGAGGCGGACTTGGGGCCGTTGTGCGCGCCCTCGCGGTAGGCCCAGCCGTAGTTGCCGCCTTTCGCGATGACGTCGACACGCTCGTAGAGGTTCTGGCCGACGTCGGCGCACCAGAGCTCGCCGGTGAGGGCGTCGAAGGAGAAGCGCCAGGGGTTGCGCAGGCCGACGGCCCAGAGCTCGGTGCGGACCGCGGAGGTGGTCACGGCGGCACCGTTGAAGGAGGTGGCGCCGACCCAGGGGTTGTCGGGCGGGACGGCGTAGCGGGCGACGCCGGCGTCGAGCGGGATGGAGGCGTGGGGATCGGGCGCGAGGGAGCCGGACTTTTTGTCGACGTCGATGCGGGCGATGGCGGAGAAGAAGTCTTTGTCGATGCGCTGGCTGTTGTTGAACGAGTCGTTCTGGCCGCCCTCGTCGCCGAAGGAGATGTAGAGGTAGCCGTCGGGACCGAAGGCGAGGCCGCCGCCGTTGTGGTTGTCGGCCTCGTCGCGCTGCTCGATGAGGACGAGTTCGGAGGCGGTGTCGGCGAGGGCGGGGTTGCCGGGCTGGGCGAGGAAGCGGGAGACGCGCTCGTAGACGAGGCCGGATTTCGTGACCGAGTAGAAGACGTAGAACTGGCGGTTGCTCGCGTAGGCGGGGTGGAAGGCGAGGCCGAGGAGGCCCTGCTCGCTGGAGGTGGAGAGCGATTCGCCGCGGGACGAGAGGAGGGTCGGGAGGTTGAGGAAGACGGACTGGGTAGGCGTGGCGGCGGTGGTGTCGGGCACGAGTTTGATCGCGCCGGTCTTCTCGACGACGAAGAGGCGCCGCGTCTCGCCGGGCGGGCTGACGATGGCGAGCGGTTGGGCGAAGCTCAGGCCAGGGAGGGCGTTGACGAGCTGGAGCGCGGAGGCGGGCGGTGTGGCGGGGATGTTGAGCGAGGGGGCGGGGATGCGCAGCTCGGCGGAGGGGGTGATGGTGACGGTGCCGGGCGCGGAGACGCCGCCGGGGCCGGTCACGGAGTAGGTGAAGGTGACGGGCTCGAGGCCGGCGGAGGAGGAGTGGGCGTAGAGGACGCGGCCCTGCGTATCGACCGTGGCACTACCGGTTGCGGGCGGCTGGACGATGGCGACGGAGGCGGGGTTGAGCGGGCCGGTGTCGTTGGCGAGGACGGGGATGCGGACCTTCTGGCCGGGGTGGATGGTCGCCTGGTCGGCCTGGGCGACGGGGGCGGGGTAGCTGACGTCGGGGCCGGCGGCGCGGCTGGTGGAAATCTCGGAGGCGGTGAGGGCGTGGTCGTAGATCCGGACCTCGTCGAAGGAGGCGTGGGCCATGCGGTCGGGGCTCCAGAGGGAGCGGCCGAGCCAGTTGTTGACGTCCTCGAGCTGGCGCAGGCGGAAGCCGACGTCGGCGGTCGCGGCGAGCGTGCCGTCGCGATACCAGGAGACGCGGCCGCCGGCGGACCCGAAGGCGCCGACGCCGTCTTGGAAGGTGAGCACGTAGTGGTAGCGGGTGCCGGCGGTGGTGGAGAGGTTGGTGTCGATCTGGCGGAAGAGGCCGGCGGGGTCGGCGGTGTTGCCCATGCCGTCGAGTTTGGCCTCGAAGCGCTGCTGGGAAATGTTGCCCGTGGTGCCGCGGCAGAGGGAGAGCGTGAGCGCGTCGCTCGCCTGGGTGGAGCCGGGTGCGGCGGTGCCGAGGCCGGTGATCTCGCCCGGGGCGCCGAGGCCGTCGCCGGCGACGTTGACGCGGCCGAAGTCGAGGAGACGTTGGAAGGCCTGGTAGCTGAGTGGCGTGGCCCAGATCTCGACGGTGAGGTTGGTCTTGGAGGATACGAGGCCGTTGGGGAGATCGATGAAGGCGGAGATCGCGGCGGGGGTTTGGTTGCCCGTGGTGGTGCCGGGGAGAACGAGGGCGGCGCCGTTGGCGGTGGCGCCCTGGCCGCGGAGCACGGCGGGGCGGCCGGCGACGGAGTCGGGGTAGCTGGTGCCGGACGCGACGGCGCCGGAGGCGGTGTTGAAGGACCAGCGGTGGACGAGGGCGGC
>CAMLNJ010000587.1 GCA_946481225.1 uncultured Verrucomicrobiota bacterium
CGGCGGGTGCGGAAGGACTCCGGCAGGTCGAGCAGCGTGCGCTCGTCGCGGAGGCGTTGCTCGAAGGCGAGGTTGAGCTCGCGCAGGCGCTTCAGCTCGGCGAACTTCCCAAACATCACCGTCCAGGCCACGATGCTGAAGATCGCGAGGCCCACGGTAAGCACCTGACCGACGATATCGGTCGTTTGGAACACCTGGATCAGGTTGACAGAGGCAAAAACAGGCAGTGCGGCGGGCATGGGTCCGGGAAAGGGCGTGCGAAAATCGAGTCGTCACGAAGCGCGCTCGCGCCCTCGCCTTCAATGTAAAACCCCGCGCCGAACCGCGGAAAAACGCGGGGCCTTCCGCGCACGATTTTTTTACCCGTTCCGACCGGCTCGCCGGGGCCCGGCCGGCTCCGCGTCGCCTCGCGGATCGCCGCCCGCGCGATCAGCGTTCGCGCGGCTCACACCCACGCGATCGCGCCCGCCAGCAACACGCCGTAGATGGCCAGCCAGCGCCCGGTCACCCCGAGCAAGGCGATGCAATCCGCCGGCGTCTTCGCCGCCGCCAGCCGACCGCCTTGGCGCAAGCCGGCCGCCGCCGCCGCAAACACGACCACGATGGTTCCCAGGCCCGACGCGGCGCCCAGCAGCACGAGCACCAGCGGCGCGGTGGCGGCGACGGCGTGCGCGAAGGCGAACTGCGCGCGGCCGTAGCCCCGGCCCCAGCGCACCAGAAGCGTGCGCTTGCCCGCCTTCGCGTCCGTCTCCACGTCGCGGTAGTTGTTCGCCACGAGAATATTCGTGGCCAGCGCGCCGACCGCCACGCCGGCCGCGACCGAAGCCGCGCCCAGCTCGCCGGTCTGGACAAAGGCCGTGGCTCCGGTCGCGACCAACCCGAAGAAGATAAACACGAACAGATCGCCCAGCCCGTGGTAGGCCAGCGGGTAGGGTCCGCCGGTGTAGGCGACACCGCAGGCGATGCTCGCGACGCCGATCACGAGCAGCGGCCAGCCGCCATAGGCCAACAAGGTCAGGCCCAGCGCGAAGGCCGCCGCGAACACCCCGATCATCGCCGCGCGCATTGTCCCGGGCCGGATCAGCCCGCTTGCCACCGCCCGCCGCGGGCCTACCCGCTCCGCCGTGTCCGCGCCTTTGAGAAAATCGTAGTAGTCGTTGGCGAAATTGGTGCCGATCTGGATCAGCAGGGCAAAGCCGAGGCAAGCCGACGCCGCGCCCCACTTCGCCTCGCCTTGCCGCCACGCCAGGGCCGTGCCCACGAGCACCGGCGCGACCGCCGCCGGCAAAGTGCGCGGACGCGTCGCCTCCATCCACACGCGCCATCCCGCCCGGGACGGGACCGACTCCGTTGCGTCGCGGTCCATTCGCTCAGGCTCCGCGGCTCGATTCGCCCTTCACGTCATCTTCCCCAACGGCGCGGTCCGCTTCCTTTTCCGCCCAAGCGTCGCGAGGGACGATCTTCAGACGCTTGTCGAGGGACGCCGAGAGACGCTTGCGGAGCAGAACGCTCGCCAGCATCGGCAGCCAGGTCACGCCCGTCGCGATCAGCAGCAAATGCGGCTGGTTCTCCGGCTTCAGCAGCATCCCGAGAATCAGGGCGAACGCGCCTTGCACGAAAAGAATCGCGCCCGCGCCGGGCAGCACCGGAGTCAGCGCCCAACTGCCGATCATCGCGAACAAGCCGATCATCGGACCGCCCACGCCGAGCGCGATGCCTTGCACGAAGAAAATCGGGGCGAAGAGGCTGAAACGTCCTTCGAGCCGCACCATCTGGATCAGCACCGCGACGAGCAGAATGCCGCCCTGCGCGCACAGGGTCGGGGCATGCGCGACTTCGACGCTGCTTGGAGGCATGATCGCGACCGAGGTCACCCCGTAGGCGCCCACCGCGCCGCGCAGGAAGTCGACCCAGTTGCGCGACTTCGTCGCCTCCGCCAGGAGCTTCACTCCCCGTTCGTAGGGATCGCGCTCCACCTTGGCCGCGTTGAAACGGCGGGCGGGCTTGGCGGTCACTCGCTTGCCGTGGCGCAGCCAGCCGCGCGGGAACCACAGCAGGAGAAGGGCGAAGGCCAGATAGGTATAATGAAACGACACGGCGATCAGGAGCGGGAATAAGAACGCAAAAGAAAGGTCGTTATGTCTCGGCCCCCGGCCGCGTGTAAAGCGCCCTCGCCGAGCGGAGCGCCCCGTGAATTACGCCGCCCCGCGTTGCTTCAACCACGCCTCGTAATCCGCCCGAGGCACGAAACGAAGCGCCGCCGAATTGATGCAAAACCGCAGCCCGGCCGGCCGCGGACCGTCCTCGAACACGTGCCCCAGATGGCCGCCGTCCACCGCGCAATGCACCTCGATCCGGCGCATGCCGTGGCCCTCGTCCACCTGCGCCCCGACGAACTTCGGCTCGATCGGCCGGGTAAAGCTCGGCCAGCCGGTGCCGCTTTCGAACTTGTCGCGCGAGTCGAAAAGCGGCGTGTCGCTGCCCACGGAAAAATACACGCCGTCCTCGTGGTGGTCCCAGTATTCGTTCTGGAAAGGCGGCTCGGTGCCCTGCCGGCGCGTCACCCGGTATTGCTCGGGCGTGAGCATCGCCCGCCACTCCGCGTCGCTGTGCTGCACCGGACGCCCGGCCATGTCGATGATCACCTGCGACGGCAACCCGCAGGCGGATTTTTCCAGGCTCGAAGAGGATTCCATAACCCGAGGCTAGCCGCCGCCGACGACCAGGCAAATCTTCGCCACGATCCGCCAAGGCCAAGTTTACGTCCTAGCACTCCGCCGCTTGCCCT
>CAMLNJ010000588.1 GCA_946481225.1 uncultured Verrucomicrobiota bacterium
CGACTACGGCTCCAAGTTCCTTCGCGAGGGTCTCGGCCGCCCGCTCCGGGTCGGCGACGTGAGCGAGATCAACGACCGCGAGGCCCGGATCGTCGGCATCTGCCGCACCTACCGCTCCTTCACCGGCGGCCCCTTCGTCTACACCACCTACGACCGCGCCGTCTCCGAATACGCGCCGCCGCAGCGCAAGCTCCTCAGCTTCGTCCTCGCCGGCCCCGCCCCCGGTGTCGCGCCCGCCGAAATGGCCGCGCGCATCCGGGCCGAAACCGGCCTCGGCGCCTTTACCGAGAAGGATCTGCAATGGTCCACCATCCTCTGGTATATCCGCAACACCGGCATCCCCATCAACGTCGGCACCATCGTGTTGATCGGCTTCGTCATCGGCACCGCCATCTCCGGCCAGACCTTCTACTCCTTCGTCCTGGAAAACCTGCGCAACCTCGGGGCGCTCAAGGCCATGGGCGCCGGCACGGCGACCCTTTGCCGCATGCTCGTGCTCCAGTCCTTCGCCGTCGGCCTCATCGGCTACGGGATCGGGCTCGGCATCGTCTCCGTTCTCGGCGGCGTGGCGATCCGGGTCGGCAAGGTGCCCTTCCTCATGACTTGGCACATCCCCGCCGGCGTGCTCTGCGCCGTGCTCTTCATCTGCACCCTCGCCTCCATCCTCGGCATCGTGAAGGTCGCCCGCCTGGAGCCGGCCATCGTCTTCCGTAGTTAAGCGACAAATACCGCGCACGCCCCCGCCGACGCCGCCCCGCCATGGACGCCTTTCCCCCGCCCGACCAGCCCTTGCCCGCGCCGCTCTCGCTGCGCCTCGCCGGCATCGACAAGGCCTTCGGCCCTCCCGCCGCCCGCACCGTGGCCCTGCGGGGCGCCGACTTCGAGGCCCGCCTCGGCGAGCTCATGATGCTCGTCGGCCCCTCCGGTTGCGGCAAAACCACCCTGCTCTCCATCCTCGCCGGCACCCTCGCCGCCGACGCCGGCGAGATAAACGTCCTCGGCTACCGCCTGGGCGAGCTCGGGCAGGCGGAGCTCACGCGCTTCCGCCGCCGCCACGTCGGCTTCATTTTCCAGCAGTTCAACCTCATCCCCACGCTGAGCGTCTGGGAAAACGTCGCCGTGCCCCTCCTCATCCAGGGTTGCTCGCACCGCGAGGCCGAGGAGCGCGCCTCCGCCATGCTCTCCTCCGTCGGGCTGAAGGGCCGCGAACGCGAGCGCCCGGGCAAACTCTCCGGCGGACAGCAGCAACGCGTCGCCATCGCCCGCGCCCTCGTCCACCGTCCGCCGCTCCTCATCTGCGACGAACCCACCAGCGCGCTCGACAGCCATAGCGGTCAGCAGGTCATGGACCTCATCTCCACCTTCGCCCGCGAACCGCATCGCACCGTCGTCATAGTGACGCACGACCCGCGCATCTACCGCTACGCCGACCGCATGGCCGAGATGGAGGACGGGCGCATCCGGCGCCTGCTCGACTCCCCCGCCGCCATCGCCGCCGCCCACCCCTCCGTCTGAACCGCCATCGCAACGCGTCCCCGCCATCGTCCGCCATGATCCTCCTTCGCAAAATCTCCTTCTGGCTCGCCCTGCTCGGCCTCGTCGCGACCGCCTCCCTCGTGCGAAATCTCCGCGCCGAGCTCGATCCGCCCGCGACGCCGCCGCCCGTCTCCCCGCCCGCCAAGCCCGCCGGCCGCGGCATCGGCGCCGCCGGCATCGTCGAAGCCCTGCGCGAAAACACCGCCGTCGGCGTCCCGGCCTCCGGCCTCGTCGCCGCCGTCCACGTCAAGGTCTGGGACCGCGTCGAGGCCGGCGCCCCGCTCCTGCAACTCGACGACCGCGAGCTTCGCGCGCAGCTCGTCGCGCGGGAGGCCGAGATCCCCGTCGCCGCGGCCGAGATCAAGCGCCTGAGCACGCGGCTCGCCCGCATCGAAAAACTCGCCGCCTCCGGCGCATCCCCCGACGCCGACCTCGACACGCTCCGCGACGAACTCGCCGTCGCCGAGGCCAGGCTCTCCGCCGCGCGCGCCGGCGTGGAGCAAACCAGCCTCCTGCGCGAACGTCTCACCGTCCGCGCGCCCATCGCCGGCACGATCCTCCAGGCAAACATCCGCGCGGGCGAATTCGCGGTCGCCGGCGCCGCCAAACCGCCCCTCGTCCTTGGCGACATCGACCGGGTGCAGGTGCGCGCCGACGTCGACGAGCAACTCGCGCCGCGGGTTCGGGAGGGCGCAGCCGCGGTCGGCTATCTCAAGGGCGACACCATGCACCCGCTCGCGCTCGAGTTTGTCCGCATCGAGCCGTCCATCGTTCCCAAAACCTCGCTCACCGGCGCCGCCACCGAGCGTGTCGACACCCGCGTGCTTCAGGTGATCTACAAGCTGCCCGCCCGCCACGGCCGCCCGATCTACGTCGGCCAGCAGCTCGACCTGTTCATCCGCGAATAGGCCCGCCGGCTCCCGCCGCGGCCGGGTCGCGTCTCGGGCAGGCGATCAATCCGCCGCCGGCAGCGACAGCGTGAACACCGCCCCGCCACCCGGCTCGCTCACCAGCCGGATCGTGCCGCCGTGGCGCTCGACGATCTGGCGGCAGATCCGAAGACCCAGCCCCTGCCCGCCGCGCTTGCTCGAGCGCAACGGCTGGGTGAACGCGATCTCGGCCTCGCCTGCGGGGAAGCCGCGACCGTTGTCCGAGATCTCGACCACGACCCGCCCGCCTTCCGCGCGAAGGATCACCCGCACATCGTCCGCGCCCGCCTCGAAGGCGTTTTTGAACAGGTTCTGGAAAACAC
>CAMLNJ010000589.1 GCA_946481225.1 uncultured Verrucomicrobiota bacterium
GTCGTCCGCGTGGCGGTCGTGCTCGGTGGCGGCGATCTGGTCGATCCAGCGCTGATGTCGATTGGTCGTCGCGGTGCATTCGAAGCCGGCGAGGAAAAAGCTTTGGAAGAGAGGCTGGCGGACGAGCGGAGGTCGGTGTCGCTTGCCGGGCGGGCGATAGTCGGCATCGCGCGCGAGCCAGGTGGGAAACTTCAGGGTGTTGTCCGGTTGCTCAGGGATTCGCATATTCATGGGAAGGCTCGGCGGGTTGCGGGGCCGGGGGCGACGGCGGAGCAGGGAAAGGGGAGGGGCGGGCGTCGAGCCGGCCGACGGACGTGGCGCCGCCGGCGACGAGCGCCTGATATTCGGAGACAAGACGCGTCGGGATGCGCTCAAGGGCGGAGTCGAGGTCCCAGAGGCCCATCTGCTTCAGGTAGAAGGCGGGCGGATGGGTGCCTTGGCGGTAGGCCCAGGTCACAAGGGCGAAGAGCGGCCACCAGGTGTAACCGACGAGCGGCACGCCGCGGGCGCGCAGCGCGCCCACGGCGGCGACGGAGTCGGCCAGCCAGGCGGAGCGGCGGGCGACGGAGCCGACGGAGGCCGTCTCCGAGACGAAGATCGGCGATCCGTAGCGCAGCCAGTAGAGTTCGCCGAGTTTTTCCACGATGTCGGCGGATGAGTAGGGCATGGTCCAGCGCAGGCCGCCGGTCCGGGTGCGGCGGGCGACCTTCCCGGTGAACATCGGGTAGAGGTTGATGCCGATGAGCGGCAGATCGACGGCGTATGGCTGAAACCATGCGAGGTCGGCTTCGGTCGCGCCGTGCTTGAGCAGCCAGCTCCAGAGCGAGTGTCCCGGGCGGACGCGTCCGCTCACGAGGTCGAGCGCGAGAAAAACGATTTCCTGCCGATGGCGCGCGGCTTCTTCGAATTCGGGCCAATCGGTGAGGTGGAGATCGGTGGCGTCGACGTGCGCGATGAGGATGTCGGGATCGACCGCGCGCAGGGCGTGGACGGTCTTCACGATGCCGCGGCAAGCGCCAAGCATGACGGCGACGAAGCCGCGCCAGCCGCGGCGGTGGGGCGGCCACCAGCCGAGGTGGCCGCAATACCAGGCGGTGATGCGCGGTTCGTTGAGCGGCGTGTAGGCGTGGACGCGCCCGCGGAGGCGCTCGGCGACCCGCGCGGCGTAGTCGGCCATGAAGTCGGGGAAGTCGGGATGGAGGTAGGCGCCCTCGATCCAAGGGGGAAGGCCGTAGTGGACGAGGTCGAGGATCGGCTCGATGCCGAGTTCGAGGAGGCGGTCGACGGAGCGATCGACGAAATCCCACTCCCACGCGTCGCGCCGCGGTTGAATGCGATGCCAAGGGATGCCGTAGCGGGCGGCGCTCACGCCGAGCTCGCGCATAAGGCCGAGGTCGGCGTGCCAGCGCTCGTAGTGGCCGGTGAGCTCGTATTCGTCGAGCGTGCGGCCGGTCTTGGGCCAAGGCGCGGTGATGAAGGTGTCCTCGATGCCGGTGGCCCAGAGAAACGCCTCGGGCGCCAGAAGCCGGGACAACTGGGACTGTCGGAGCGGAGTCATGGCGGCGCGGGCGTTTGGAGGCGTTGGGGCGGGGGCGGATGCGTCGGGGCGGCCAAGTGGGCCGGCGCGTTTACCGGGAGGCGGGAGCGCAGGCGTTTCCATTTCCGGGGGGAAAACGGCGGGCGGCGGCGTGGGATCTGCGTTCGCGGAGTTTCATGGCGCGGCTACGGTAACGCGGTCCGGGGAGCCGCGATATGGGGCATTGCCACGGTGGCATCGCGGGAGCGGGGACCGAGGCGGGGCGGGGAGGCGGCCCGCCCGATCGGTCGGCCGGACGGCGCGCCGGGGCTACACGGTGTGCAGGAAGCGCTCCCGCAGCTCGACGACGGAGTGGTTGACGAGATCCTTGGGCGTCGATTCGCGCAGCCGGGAACGGATGGCGGGCGCGAGCTTTTCCAGCACGGCGTTGTGCGTGGAGGGGCCGGCGGCGAAGTCCCAGGTGGCGGCGGGGTGCAAGACGAGGAAGGACTCGATGGCGCGCGTGAGTTCCGCCACCGCGCGGCGCTGCGCCTCGCGTTGCATGGGCAGGCGCTCGTCGATCGACATGCCGGTGTGCGCGGCGGGCGTGCCGGAGGCCGGGCCCTGCGGCTTCGAGCCCTGGAATCGGCCGGCCATGTCGGTGTCGTTGTCGGTGTAGTCGGCGCGGCCTTGGGACAATTCCATGGCGTAAACCTCGTCCAGCCCGGGGGTGCTCTGCCCGGGGCGCGTGTTTTCCGTGAAGATTCGGAGCTGGGCGAGGTCGGCGATGATAAAGTAGTGAGAATTCATGACGGTGGGGAGACGGTGATTTCGGGAACGCAGGGCGCCTCGCCCGAAGGCGGCCGTCGGCTTCGGCGCCGGGCCCAAACTACGCCGGCGCGGGCCCCTCGTCTCTCCGCCTTCGCCCTTACGTTCGCGTGGGAAAATCGCCGCACGGGTTTCTCCGAGGGTGGTTGATGACGCGAGAGCGGGCCGGTCGGGGCGCGCGCTCATCCTTTCGGATCAACGGGCACGACCGTGATCGAGCCGTTGCGTTCGAGGATCGCGTATTTGATCTGGTCGAGTCGTTCCAGTCCCTGCGCTTCGCGGGCGGCGGCGAGGATGTCGGATTCGTCGACGTCGCATCTTTCCATGTGGTCGCGCAAGGGGGCGCCGTCGCGAAGGATCACCAGCGGCCGGCCTTCGGCCACCGATTCGAACCAGACCGACCGTTGCTTGAGGAACGAGAGCAGCCGGTCGAGCGTCTC
>CAMLNJ010000590.1 GCA_946481225.1 uncultured Verrucomicrobiota bacterium
GCATCACGCAGGACCCCTTCGTCGTCCTCACCTCCAACATCTTCGCCGTCCTCGGACTTAACTCCCTCTTCTTCGCCCTTCGCGGCGTGATGGGCCTCTTCAAGTTCCTCAAGCACGGCGTCAGCGTCATCCTGCTGTTCATCGGGGCCAAGATGATCGCAGGGGCCTACTCCCCGGTGGAAGATTGGTTCAAGCACCACGCCTTCGTTTCGCTCCTTGTGATCGGCATCGTGCTCCTCGTCTCGATCATCCTCTCCGTCTGGCACGCCCGCGCCTTTCCCGCCGTCGAGTCCACCGCCGCCACAAAAACCCCCGACCCGCACGCGCCATGAGCAACCTCGCCTTCGGACTCACCCTTCTCCTCGTCGGCATGGGCGGCACCCTGCTCACGCTCTGGCTGCTCACGCTTCTCATCCGCGCCCTCACCACGCTCCTGCCGCCGCCCAAGCCGGGCGCCGACACGCCGAAAAACTAACATCCGAGGACCTCTGTCGCTCTGTAGCTCTGCCCTCTGTCGCTCTGTCCCTCTGATTCCCCCGCCATGCTAGACGCCATCCTTTCCGGACTCGACGGCCTCGCCGAAGGCGCCCGCGCCCTCGACGCCGGCGGCGTCGTGATGATCGGGCTCGCCGGGATCATGCTCTACCTCGCCATCGCCAAAGGCGTGGAGCCGCTCCTCCTCCTTCCCATCGGCTTCGGTTGCCTGCTCGCCAACCTGCCCCTCAGCGAACTCATGCACGAGGGCGGCGTGCTGAAGACGATGTATGACTTCGGCATCGGCAACGAACTCTTCCCGCTGCTCATCTTCGTCGGCATCGGCTCGATGACCGACTTCACGCCGCTCCTCGCCAACCCGAAGCTCCTCCTTTTCGGCGCCGCCGGACAGCTCGGCATCTTCGCCACCCTCCTCCTCGCTCTCGCCCTCGGCTTCCCCAAGGAATCCGCCGTCGCCGTGGCCACCATCGGCGCCTGCGACGGCCCCACCGTCATCTACGTTTCCAACCTCTTCGCCGGCCTCGGCAAGATCGACACCGCCATGGTCGGCGCCCTCGCCGTCGCCGCCTACTCCTACATGGCGCTCGTGCCCGTCATCCAGCCGCCGATCATGCGCCTTCTCACCACCAAGAAGGAGCGCGCGGTCAAGATGCCTCCCACCTCGGGCAAGGTCTCCCGCGCCGCCCTCGTCGCCTTCCCGCTCGTCGTCACCGTCATCACCGGCGTCGTCGCCCCGAAGGGCCTTCCGCTCATGGGCATGGTCATGCTCGGCAACTTCATGAAAGTCAGCGGAGTCGTCCCGCGCCTGTGCAAGGCCGGCGAAAACGAGATCGCCAACATCGCCACCCTCTTCCTCGGCCTCGCCATCGGCGGCACCATGGTGGCCAAGGATTTCCTCGCGATGCAGACCCTCCTCGTCTTCGGGCTCGGCCTCTTCGCCATCGTCATCGACACCGTCGGCGGCGTCCTTCTTGGCAAACTCTGGTATCTCCTCTCCGGCGGAAAAATGAACCCGCTCGTGGGCGCGGCCGGCATCTCCGCCTACCCCATGGCCGCCCGCCTCGTGCAGACCGAGGGCCAGCGCTGGAACAAGCAAAACTTCCTCCTCATGCACGCCATGGGCGCCAACACCGGCGGCCAGATCGGCTCCGTCATGGCCGCCGCCATCATGCTCTCCGTCCTCAAGGGCCTCGGCCTCCTCTGAAGCCGAGCCGCCCAAACCGTCGAAAGGCAAAAGACCGAAGCCCAAAGTCACCACCGCTCGCCCTCCCGTCTCCCTGCGCGGCCCCGGCCGCGCCGCACTCGACCTTCAGACCTGAGACTTTCCGACCTTCGACATTTTCTCCCCCTCCCCGCCATGAACACCGCCACCCTCGATCCGCAGCCGGGCGAAACCGCCTTCGCCGACGACCCGCTCGCCTTCACCGGCTGGCTGCTCGATGTTCTGCCCGAGGTCGACACCACCAACCGCGTCGCCGCCACGCTTCCCGCCTGGAACGCCGTCCGCGCCGACACCCAAAGCGCCGGCCGCGGCCGCACCGGGCGCGTCTGGACCTCCGACCACGGCGGACTCTGGCTCTCCGCCGTCGTCCCCTGCCCCGGCCCCCGCGAACAGTGGGCGCTCCTCCCCCTCGCCGTCGGCTGGGCCCTCGGCGAAACGCTCCGCGAACTCGGCGTCGAAGACCTTCGCCTACGCTGGCCCAACGATCTCCTCGTCGGCTCCCGCAAACTCGCCGGCCTCCTCATGGAGCGCCACTCCCCCGACGACGCCGTCGTCGGCCTCGGCCTCAACGTTTTCAACCACCCCGGCCGCGCCGCCCCCGAGCTCCGCGACACCGCCGTCCGCCTCGCCGATCTCGTCGACCTCGGCCACCGCGATCTCGACGACATCTCCGCGCTCGCGCTCCAAGCCATCGCGCGCGCCCACCAAACCCTCCTGCTCGGCGACTTCCCCCAAATCGCCGCCGAGCTCAACCACGCCTGGCGCGAACCCCGCCGCGTCGCCCTCGTTCTCGCCGGCCGCGCCGAACCCGTCGTCGGCGACTTCCTCGGCATCGACGCCGCCGGCCGCCTCCGCCTCCGCGCCAACGGATTCCAGTCCACCTACGACCCCACCCAGGTCGCCCTCCTCCGCGAACTCTGACCCGCCCCCTCCCGGCTCCACGCTCCCTGCTCCCTTCTCCCTGCTCATAATGAAACCCGTGCTCTTCAATAACACCGTCCTGCGCGACGGCCACCAGTCCCTCGCCGCCACGCGCATGACCACCGCGCAGATGCTGCCCGCCGCGC
>CAMLNJ010000591.1 GCA_946481225.1 uncultured Verrucomicrobiota bacterium
ATGGCCTGGCGGAGCGGCTCGATGCCGGGCGTGGGGGCATACTTGGTCTTGCCGGCCTTCAGCGCCGCGATGCAGGCCTCCTTGATGTGCTCGGGCGTGTCGAAATCGGGCTCGCCGGCGGCGAAGCCGCAGACGTCCTCGCCGGCGGCGGCGAGGGCCTTGGCCTTGGCGTCGACGGCCAGCGTCGGCGACGGGGCGATGTTGCGGGCCCAAGTGGAGAGAGAGGCGGGAGCGGAGGACATGGGTGAAAAGGAAAAGGGAACGTGCAAAAAATGCGGGAAACGAGAGGTGCGGACAAAAAAATCCGCGGCGGAGGAACGTGCGTTCCTCGAACCGCGGACGGCAGGCTAATCGATGGGATCGAAGCGAAGCGGCGGTCGAGGCGGGCTTACTTCTTCGATTTCTTCTCGGGGAGGGACTCCACGGCGGCGCGGAGGATCTCGCCGAGGCTGGCCTTGGCCTTCTTGGCGGCCTTCACGAGGGCGGCCTTGTCGCCGGCGGGCAGACGCACGGAAATCTGGCGGCGCTCCTCCGCGGAGGACTCGAACTTGGCCAGGTTGAACTCGGAGATCGCGTGGCGGACGACCTCGGAGGTCGAGCCGAGACCGAGCTTCTTGCGCTGCGACTCGATCTTCTCAAGCAGAGAGAGAGGCAGGTCGAAGGTCAGCGGGGAGGGAGCGGGAGCGGATTTCTTGGCCATGTTGGAAGGAAAAACGAGAGGCTAGGGTTGAAGGAGAACTGGAAGCGAAACCGTCACGTATCCACGCGGGAAAGACGCGGGCAACGCAAATCTTCTCTTCCCGCTCCGACGGACTGCCGCTCACCGCCGCCGCCGAGCCGCCCCGCGGCGAAATCGCCACGCCCCCGCATCCCCGGCGGCGCCTTTCCTGTCGCCACACCATGCCGACCGACTTGCCAACCCGGCAAGCCGCGCCCACGTTTCGCCCACGATGCATTTTACCAACCTCCAAACCGGTCTCAAAGAGCCTCTTTTCCCGCGCGCCGACGACGATGACGACGACGACGATGACAAGAAGGCCGACGCCGAGGTGAAGAAGAACGCCGCCCCCCTCGCCGCCCGCATCCAAAACAAGTTCATCGAGCAACGGAAAATCTTCCTCTGGGGCCCCGTCACCGACGAGTCCGCCAAGGATCTCACCGAGAAGCTGCTCTACCTCGAGGCCGAAGACCCCGGCAAAGAGATCAACTTCTACATCAACACCCCGGGCGGCTCCATCACCGCGGGCATGGCCGTCTACGACACCATGCAGCTCATCACCTCGCCCATCAACGTCATCGTCACGGGCATGGCCGCCTCGATGGGTTCCATCCTCCTCAGCGGCGCCAAGAAGGGCCGCCGCTACCTCTTCCCTCACTCGCGCGTCATGATCCACCAGCCGCTCATCAGCGGCCGCTTCATCGGACCGGCGACCGACATCAACATCCAGGCCCAGGAGATGGAGAAAATCCGCCTTGAGCTGAACGGCATCCTCGCCCGCGCCTCCGGCCAACCCTTGGAGCGCATCAACAAGGACACCGACCGCGATTTCTACCTCAACGCCGAGGAGACCATCGCCTACGGCCTCGCCGACAAGATCGTCGACAAGCTCTGACCGCTCCGGCGGCCGCGGGCGGCTCTGCATCCGAGGTGGACGGGCGGGTCCCTCCGCCCGTGGGTTGGCCGAGCGCCCGCAAGCCGCGTGCGCAGGGACGGGCACGCACACCGACCCGACCGGCATCCGGCCGCCCCCGGCGGGCGCTACCCGCGCGGCTTGACCAAAAAGAACCACCCGCGCTCCCGATAGGAGACGCGGGCGGATTCAACCAAAGAGAGGTCCTGAAATCTCCGACGCAGACCCCGCCGGAGATTTTAGGACCGCCCCAAAGTCAGCGCTCAAACCGATACGCGGCGGTCTCGACCTGCCCGGACGAGCCCGAGTGGCTCCACGCGTTGATCGGGCGCGAAATGAAATGCACCGGGGTCGCGCTCTGGGATGAATTGGCGTTCCACGCCTGCATGGTCTCGCCGGCGGCGCTGGCCTCCTCGAGCGTCGCGTAGACGGCCGGTTCGTCGACCTGCAAGATCCAGCGGGAGGCGGCGTCGGCGTTGGAGCCCTTCTCCGTCAGCCCCAAGGCGGCAAACGTGATCGGGCCTGGATCGGCCGGAAGCCCCCCGGCGAGGACAGGCTCCTGGGTGGACGCGATGGCGGCGAGCATCGGCCCGGTAGGTTGCTCCGCCGGCTCAGGCGCCTTCGCCGTGACCAGCGCCGGCTGGCTCAGCCGGGCGACGACCAAAGCCACGCAGGCGGCCATGCCGCCGGTGAGGCCCCACGTGGGCCAGCCCCAGGCGTCGCGCAACGAGCGGGGATGCTCCATCCGGCTCTCCGCCTGGCGCAGCGCGCGGCGCAGAGCCTCGGAAGAGGGGGCCCGGGATTCGCAACGGGCGAAGAGCGCGGCGCAGGCGCTCTGCATCGCCTCGTAGTCGCGCAAAGCGCGGCGGCGGGCGGGGTCCTCGCGCAACCCGGCCTCCAGCTCCTCGGCTTCGGCGGGCGAGAGACGGTGGTCGAGGTGCAGGTTCAGCAGTTCTTTAAATCGAGCGTCTTTCATCACTGGTCGTCTCCTCCGATAATTTCCCTGAGACTGTCGCGCGCCCGGGCGATCCGGCTTTTGACCGTTCCGACCGAGATGCCGAGGATCTGGGATATCTCCTCATAAGACAGATTCTTAACGTTTCGCAGAATCAAGATCTCCCGGTGCCGCGCGCTGA
>CAMLNJ010000592.1 GCA_946481225.1 uncultured Verrucomicrobiota bacterium
CCGCCTACGCCGCCGCCACCCCCGGCTGGCGCGTCGAGCACCGCCTCATGGGCGAGTGGAGCGACGTCGCCCTCTTCCGCCCGTAGCGGAACGGGTCCGCAGTTCCGTTGCCGCCCCCCCGCGTCCGCCTCGACGCTCATCCTCGCTGCGCGCCGGCCTCATCCCCCGCCGGCCGCGTGAGCGAATCCTCCCGCGTCAACGCCGCGATCAGCTCGGCCTCGGCCGGCCAGCCGCGCTGCAACTCGTCGCGATACCCCGGCTCGTAGTCCGCGTGGTCGAAGCCCGGCGACAACGTGCAGCCGAAAAACGAATACGCCTCGGCCCCCGCCCGCGCCGGCCTCGCCCCCATCCACGATCCCGCCGGCACCGTCACCTGCGGCTGCTCGCCGGCGAACACATCCGCGCCAAAACGCACCCGCTCCGCCCGTCCGTCCGGATGCAGCACGAGCAACTCCGCCGCGTCGCCGCCATAAAAGTGCCAGGTCTCGTCGGAGCGCAACCGGTGCATCGCCGAGAACCGCTCGCGCGTCGCCAGCGCCATGATCACGCTGCCCGCCGCCCGCGCGCCTCCCTCCGCCCGCGCCTGCGCCACCCAGCGCGGCGCGAACCACGCCCCCTCGTGCGGGATGAGTTCCATCTTGTAATGCCGGATGAGCCGGCCGGCCGGGCCGGGAGGAATGGGGTGGGCGCTTTGGGACATGGCGGAGAAGGGCCGGCCGCAACCGGAAAAACCGGAGCGACGCGCCCCGGGGAATTTACCAGACGTGGCAACCGTCGCGCCAAATCGCCTGCGCGCCGGCTTTCCCCATGCTCCGTTGCCGCCGCGCTTCCTTTCAAATTCCGCGCTCACATGGTCCATCCGCACACGGAGCTACGCTTCGTCAACCCACTCATCGGCTGGGGCGTCTTCGCCACCCGCCTCATTCCGCAGGGCACCATCGTCTGGGCCCTCGACGCCCTCGACCAACGCTTCACCCCCGAGCAAGCCGCCGCCCTCCCCGCCTACGCGCGCCGCCTGCTCCACACCTATTCCTACGTCGACGGCGCCGGCCGCCACATCCTCTGCTGGGACCACGCGCGCTTCTTCAACCACTCCTGCGCCGCGAACTGCCTGGCCGTTGGCTACGACTTCGAGCTCGCCGTGCGCGACATCCAGCCCGGCGAGGAACTGACCGACGACTACGGCACGCTCAACCCGGCCGAACCCTTCCCCTGCGCCTGCGCCGCCTCCGCCTGCCGCGGCCACGTGCTCCCCGACGACATGCTCCGCCACGGCGACACCTGGAACGAACGGGCCCGCGCCGCCTTCTTTCGCATCCCCTCCGTCGAACAACCCCTCTGGGAAGTCCTGTCCTCCGCCGACCGCGCCGCCATCGAAGCCGCCCTCGCCGACCCCGCTCGCCTCCGCCCGCTTCACCACCACTACCGCGCCGCCACGCTCACCCCGGTCTGAGCAAAACTGTTTTCAACGCGGAGACGCAGAGGCGCGAAGAAAAGAGCAGGCGCACGAACGCCGTTCTCACCCGTCCCTCCTCCGCGTCTCTGCGCCTCTGCGTTAAACGCCTTCGCCTTTTCTACACACCGCGTCCGGATTCGGCCGCTTCCGCGCGAACTCCATGATCAACTCCGGAAACGCGTCCTTCACCGGCGACTCCGCCAAATAAGCCTCCGCCTCCATCTTCCGCCCCCGCGAACACAGCCCGGCGTAAACGTGCAGCTCGAACTGCAAGCGCAGCTTCCGCACCGTCTCCGCCTCGCCCCGCGCCTCGAGCAAAAACAACAGCGCCTCAAACGTGGAGAAACGCCCGTCGCCGTTCTGCGCCCGCAGCGCATAACGACTTTTGCCCGTCATCGGCAGTCGCACGCGCCTTCCCCAGTCCTGCACCTGCGCCAGCATCCCGCCCGCCTGCGCCCAGCTCGCATCAAGCAGGAGCACCTGCAATTTCCGGCCGCCGTCCCCTTGTGGCACGGGCGTCCCGCCCGTGACGTCGCCGGGGCGTCCCGCCCCGGCGCCCGCTACATCCGGCACTTCCTCGCCGTTCGGATGCAGAATCCACAGCTCGCTCGCCTCCGCCCGCACGATCTCCTCGCGCACCAGCGGCCGCTCCCGCCGATACAGATGCACCCGCGAGCCCTCCACGACGCGCGGGATCAAGTTGCCCGTGCTCGAAGGCCGATGCGCCTCCAGCGCATGCTGCAACACATCCACGTGGATCGGACACGCCTCCGCCCGCTGCGCGGCGCAAACGCACCAACGCGGCGGCAATTCGCAACGCTCGCAGCGATGCGTCCCCTGAAGCACGACACTCCTGGCCATGCCGCATCCAAAAGCCCGCACCGGTCGCTGGGGAGCCAAAACCGGCCCCCCTTCCCTCCTCAACGCCCCCGCGCCGCCCGCAGCACCGCCTCGGTGATCAGCTGCCCCGCCGGTCCGTGCAGGTTCGCCTCGGCCGCGTGCGTCGCCCACGGCAGCTCGATAAACACGTGCGGCACACCCGCTTTCTCCAGCTCCGCCGCCAGCCGCTCGCTGTGCCGGCACCACACCAATTCGTCCAATTTCCCGTGAACGAGCAGCGTCTTCGGAGCGCCCGCGTGGACCAACTTTTCCCCGCTCGCGCTCCGAAACCGCGCCCGCGCCTCGTCGTCGTCCGGTCCGCCGCCGAGAAACTGCGACATCAGCTTGTGCGAATTCAGCGCGTCGTGCTCCGAACGGATCGACCACACGAACTCCATGTCGTGGCACGCATACAGCGCCACCACCGCGC
>CAMLNJ010000593.1 GCA_946481225.1 uncultured Verrucomicrobiota bacterium
TAAAACAAAAAGCCGACCAGCAGGCTGGTCGGCTCAAGGCGGCAGCGGGCTGCCGCAGTCAAAGGTGGGAGGAACGGGAAACTCAGAGTATCTCGATCTTCTGGATGCGCGGCAGGTGGCGGCCGCCTTCGAAGGGGGTGGCGAGCCAGGTGCGGACGATGGCGAAGGCCTGTTCGACGGTGACGGTGCGCTCGCCGAGGGAGAGGACGTTGCCGTCGTTGTGGGAGCGGTTCCAGATGGCGACTTGCTCGTTCCAGCAGAGGCCGCAGCGGACGCCCTTCACCTTGTTGGCGACGATGGCCTCGCCGTTGCCGGAGCCGCCGAGGACGATGCCGTATTGGAACTCGCCGCGGGCGACGGCCTCGGCGGTGGGGCGGATCCAGTCCGGGTAATCGCAGGAGGCGTCGGAGTAGGTGCCGAAGTCCTTAACGGTGTGGCCCTCGGAGAGGAGCATGGCCTTGATGGCCTCCTTGTATTTGAAGCCGGCGTGGTCGGAGCCGATGGCGATCGAGTAGGTGGGAGCGGACATGTTGGGAGCAGGGAGCGTGGAGCTAGGAGATGGGAGCGGTGAGGACGGGAAAGGGAAAGAGAGCGGAGATTGTTGCCCGTGGATGGGAGGGAAAGGCACGGAAAAAATGCGGGCGTTCGGTGGCGGGCGGCGGGTGCTTGGTTAGGATGGCGGCATGAAATCCCGAACTCTCTTGGCGGTGATCGTGATGGCGGGCGCGTTGGCGGTGGCGGGGTGTCAGTCGACGCCGGAGAAGCGGATCGCGAAAAACGAGGCGGCTTTCGCGGCGATGCCGGCCGATGTGCAAGCCAAGATTCGCGCGGGCGAGGTGGCCGTGGGGTTCACGCCGCAGCAGGTGGAGCTGGCGAAGGGCAAGGCGGACCGCGTGGTGCGCCGCACGACGGCCAAGGGCGAGGAGCAGTCGTGGATTTATGAGAAGCGAGCCTCGGGGTTGGGCTTCGGGATCGGCGTCGGTGGAGGCAGCGGCGGGATGGGAGGCGGCGTGGGCCTGAGCACCGGAGGGCGCGGGCCGGACGTGGCGTATGTGGTCAATTTTTCCGGCGGCGTGGTGGCCTCGGTGGAGGACTACGTCGGACGTTAAAAGGCGGAGGCTTGGCTGCCGGCTTGGTCGTGGAGGCGGGCGAGCACTGCGGCGCGTTCGTCGTCCGCCTTCCAGTAGGTTTCCGTCACTTTCCCCATTGTCGGGATAGCCATGGCCATGAGCAGGCGTCCGGCGTAGTTTTTTCCCGGCAGCTTGGTGCCGGGGCCGGTAAAGCGGTCGGCGCCCAGCGTTTCGATGGTATTCAAATCACGTTTGGCGCCAGCCTCGCCGACTTGATCGAAGTGGTCCCCGGCTAGATTGGCGGTGAGGCGCGGGTTGAAGACGAGGGGATGCAGGGGGCGCAGGACAAAACGAATCAGATACGGCGCGGATGGCGTTTCTCGGGCGATGAGATCGGCGTCCTCGGGCCGGAGGCTGAGAACCATCCGGCCGAAGATCTCGTATTCGGAACGCGCGAGCAGGCGGGCCTGTTCGGCGACGTCGGAGCGAGGGGCCAAGGCGTCGGCGAGCCGTGCTCGCGTCGCGGGGGAGAGTTCTCCGGCGTCGAGGATGCGACCAATCGTGTTTTGAGCCTGGCGCCGGAGCATGATGGAGATCATGCGCCTCACCAGCGTGCGGGCGTGCAGTTCGAGTTTTTGCGCGGCGATATAAACGGGAAGAACCACGTCCACCGCTTCATCCCGGCGGCCGTCGGCGGCGAGTTGAAGCGCTCGGGCGCAGGAGATTTGTCCGGCTTGGCGCAGGGCCTTGAAGCTGATCAATGGAGAACGGAAATCCTCGGTGAGATCGCCGATGGCGGGCGCGTCGGCCAATTCGCCGATCCATGCGCGGAGGGTGGCGGAATCGGTCCAGAGCTGATCGATCGCCGGACCGTTTTTCGCGAGAAACTCGGTCCATTTCGCGTCGTTGTCCTTGCCGCGTTCCGTCTTGGGAAAGACCAGTTTTGTGGCGGGCAGGGTGTGGTAGAGCGCGCCGCGCGGTTCTTCGCTGTAGCGCAGCGTGAGGGCGTGGGTGGCGGCGGCCCCGGGGAAGTCGTTGCGCAGGGCAGGGTGGCGCTCCGAGTGGCGCCACGTCTCGTCGTCGTGGGCGAGCCAGGCAAGGAAGACGGCGACGCCGGCGGTCAGCGCGGCCGATGCCGTGATCGACGCCGGGAGCGGGTTGCGCAAACCGCGGAGGCGGCGGGCGAGAACCCAGACTGGTCCGGCGAGGAAGAAAAGCGAGAGGCCGACGCGGACCGCGGGCGGCGTGTCGTCGGGCGGAGTGTAGCGAATCCATTGATACGCCGATACGCCGACGAAGGCGATCCAGAGGAAAAGGAAGAAGGCGAGCAGGACTCGGCCGAGAAGGCCGGCGCGGGGCGGGTGGACGGGCGATACGTCCGGCGGGGTGGGGGCTGGCATCGTTCGCGAAGCTGCCGAGGCGTCGGGCGACGGACAATAAAAAGCCCCCGGCGCGGTTGGCGGCGGGGGCTCGGAGCACGGCCGACACGGCCGTGGCTACACGTCGCTCAGGCGAGGGAGACGCCCTTCTTGGCGGCGGCGCGGAGGAGGGCGTCGGCCATGTCGGTGGGCGTGGCGGCGACCTCGATGCCGCACTCCTGGAAGACGGCGATCTTGGCGGCGGCGGTGTCCTCGGCTCCGCCGACGATGGCGCCGGCGTGGCCCATGCGGCGGCCCGCGGGGGCGGTGGCGC
>CAMLNJ010000594.1 GCA_946481225.1 uncultured Verrucomicrobiota bacterium
GGTTCGCATCACGCCTCGCGCCCGGTCATCCTGGCCCAAAATTTCTTCGCCACGCCGGCGACCGCGATCACCCCGAAAACCAGCAGCTTCCAAAACTTCTGGAAAAAACCGAATTTGAACGCGACCGCGCCGGCCCCGCCCAACACCAAGGCGGTCAGACCGTATTCCGCGATCTTGTCGCCCTCCTTGAACTCGGCGTAACGCTGCCCCGCCACATAACTGAAATTGCCGGCCAGCAGCTTGGACGCGGTCGCGGAATCCTCCGCGTAGGCCGCGGGATCGGTCACAAGCGTCACGTTCATGACGCCGCCGCGCCCCAGCAGGCGGATGCTCTCGTTGAGGAAGACCTCCTTGTGGCCGTCCGAGGAACTGGTAAGCTTCACCGCCCAAGTGAGGTTGTTCGTCTTCGCATCGTAGTGCGGGGCGTTCGCCCAGCCCGCAAACTTCATCTCGTCCCAACCCTGCTTCGCCCGCGCTTTGTTCGACTCCTTCTGCCCCTCGACCATCGCCTCCATCAACTTATCGGCGTCGAGCTTGTCCTTCTCGTCGTCCTTCACGTAGCCGGTGTCGTTGTAGTCGAAGGCGAGAACCCATCCGGTCGGACCGATGACAAGGCCGACCTCGTTCCCGTCGTGAATGTTTTGCGTGAGCTCATAGTATTTCTCCAGCGACCCCGCCTCCACCCCGTGGAAACCGGCCGGAATCTTCAACTCCGCCACGTTGCCGAGCCGGTAAGAAACGGGACCGGTGACCATTTTCACGCCGGCCCGCTCCAAAGCCTCCGCGAAAGTCTTTGGCTCGCCCTCTTCCTTGGACGCCTCTTGGGCCATGATCGACGGCTGAACCAGACCGGACAACGCGACGAAGAGCAGGCCGCGGACAAAACAGGCAACGGTGGATGGGCTCATGTCCGGCCGAAGCTGCCGACCTCCGCCACCGCCATCCAGACATAAATATCGGCGCTCTCGGCGCTAAAGAATCTCACCGATCCGTCCCCGACCGCATCGAGTCACCCCTCCGCACGCAACACTTCCAGCGGCGGACGCCGTAGGAGACCGCGCTGCGTGAGCAGGCCCACGCCGATCGTCAGGCCCGTCACCGCGGCTGTCGTCGCGAGCACCGGCGTCCACGGCAACACCGGGGGCGCGTCGAAGACGAAGACGGCCACCGCCGCGCCGCCGCCGAGCGCGAGCAACGCGCCCGTCGCGCCCGCCATCAGGCCCAGCGCGGCGAGCTCCGCCACGAGCGCGGCGCGCACCTGCCCCGCGCTCGCGCCGAGCGTGCGCAAAAGCACCGCCTCGCGCACGCGTTGCTCCCGGCCCGCCGCCAGCGCGCCCGCCAGCACCACCACGCCGGTCGCGAGCGTGAAGAGCGCGATGAAGCGCACCGCCAGCTCGGCCTTGGCGAAGATCGAGTCGAGCGACTCGATCACGAGCCCGAGATCGAGAATCGAGACGTTCGGATAGGCGCTCGCGACCGCCCGCTGCACCGCGGCGTTCAGCCCCTTGTCCTCCGCGCGCGCCGCGAGCACGTGGAATTTCGGCGCGCCTTCGAGCACGCCGGCGGGAAACAGCACAAAGAAATTCGGCGACATCCGCCGCCACTCCACCTCGCGCAGGCTCGCCACGCGCGTGCGCAACGGCACCCCCTGCACGTCCCACTCCAGCTCGTCGCCGAGCCCGATGCGCAAGTCCTTCGCCAGGCCTTGCTCGACCGAAATCGGCACCACTTCGTCCGCGGCGCCCGGCTCCCCGCTCCCTGCCCCTCCCCCCCAGCTCGAAACCCATTCGCCCGAGGTCACCTTCTCCGTGTCGGCCGGCCGTTCGCGGTAGCTCGAGCGATACTCGCGTCGCAGCGTCCAGCCGGGCACGCCCGCGCTCCGGTCGCGGAGCAGGTCCTCGACCGCGCGCCCCTTCAGCTTCGTCATGCGCATGGTCACGATCGGCGCCTCGGCGAGCAACGGCGCGCCGGTCTTCACCAGAGTCTCCCGCAAGCCCTCCACCTGGTCGTCCTGCACGTCGAAAAAAAGCAGGTTCGGACGGCCCTCCGCGCCCGCGAGCCTGATCTGGCCGAGCAGGGCGCCGCGCGAAAACGCGAGCGTCAGCAGGAGAAAAGCGCCCAGCCCGAGCGCGACCACGAGGCGCGCGGTGCGGTTGCCCGGCCGGTAAAGATTGGCGAGACCCTGTCGCGGCGCGAAGGGCAGGCCGCGCAACACGCCCGCGCTCCGGCGCGCGAGCCACATCACGCCGCGCGCCACCAAGGCGAGCGCGAGGCCCGCGACGGCGAGGCCGCCCGCGAAACCGAGACCGCGCCGCCAGCCGTCGGCGAGCCAGACCACAAGGGCCAGCACCAGCGCGGTCAGCAAAACGGCGGCCGTCCAGCGCAGCGGATCTCGCCGTCCCGTCTCCGGCTCCACCGCGCGCAGCACCGCCAGCGGCGACACGCGTCGCACCGCGAGCAAGGGCACCAGCGTGCAAAGCGTCGTCAGCGCCGCGCCGATCCCCGCCGCGCGCGCGATCTCGAGCCAGCGCACGCCAAACTCGCCCGCCGACATCGGCAAAAAATCCCGCACGAGCGAGGCCAGCGCCGCCTGCAGGCCCGCCCCGGCGAGCGCGCCCGCCACGCTTCCCGCCACGCCCACCGCGATCCCCTGCGCGAGAAACACCCCGAGTCCCAGCCCCGCGCCCGCGCCGAGGCAGCGCAGCACCGCCACGGTCGCGAGCTTGCGCCGCACCATCGCGTTCATCGCCGCCGCCACGCC
>CAMLNJ010000595.1 GCA_946481225.1 uncultured Verrucomicrobiota bacterium
CGGGCAAAGCGGGGGCGGGTTGAGTCATCGGAGCCGGACGGAGGAGAACGAGAACGATTAAGAGAACGAGGACGATATTCAGCCCCCGGAGACGGGAGGGATGAGGGCGATTTCGTCGGTTGGGTGGAAAAGGGTTTCCGGGGTGGAGAACTCGCCGTTGCGGGCGAGGCGGATGACCGGGTGAAGGACGGCGAGGTCGGGGTGGAGGCGGAGGATCTCGGCCCAGAGCTGGTCGGCGGTGAGGGGCGCGGCGGCGGCAAGGGTTTCGGAGGGAATGCCGGTGACGCGCCTGGCTTGGGCGAAATAGAGAAGGGTCATTTTTCGACCAAGGATTATATGGATGGGTGCGGACGGGGAGAGGAATCTATTCGGCGCGGAGTCGGGCGTGGTGGGCGTAGGCGGTGTAGCCGAGGGCGACGACGAAGACGAGGCCGGCGGGGTAGAGGAGGGCGTCGGTGCCGGCGACGTCGAAGACGGTGGCGCCGAGGATGCCTCCGAGGAAGAAGGAGACGAGGACGAGCGAGTAGAGGCGGACGCGGGGAAGGTCGACCTCGAGGCCGCGGAGGGCGTGGCCAAGGGCGGAGCCGAGATCGGTGACGATGCCGGTGACGTGGGTGGTGCGGAGGATCGCGCCGCTGTAGGTGGTGGCCATGGCGTTTTGCAGGCCGCAGGCGAGAGAGGCGAGGTAGGCGCCGGATTGGAGGTGCTGGCGCATGCAGAGGGCCGCGAGGGCCATGAGGAGCCCTTCGATGCCGAGGGCGATCCCGTAGCGGCGGCCGAGCTTGAGCGTCTGGCGCTGGATGATGAAGCCGCTGATCGCGGCGCCGACGAAGAAGGCGAGCACCACGGTGCCGAGGTGCGCGACTTCGGCGAGGGAGCGGTGCTGGAGGGCGATCCCGAGAAGCGAGGTCGTGCCGGTAAGGTGGGTTACCGCCTGATGGCTGTAACTGAGATAGCCGATGGCGTTGACCATGCCTGCGATGCCCGCGAGCGCGCCGCCGCCGAGCCAAGCCCATTTGCCGAGTTTCTGAAGCATGCGGCGACGTTAAGCAATCGGCGTGCGCGAGGCACGGAGAGAGTTTGCGCGGGTGTTGGCGAAGTGGCGGCGTTTGAGAGCGCGGGCGCCGGGGCGGCCAAGTGGGAAACGAAGGCCGGCTGGAAGCGGTGTGCAGTCGTCGAGCTGCCGAGCCGGGAAGGCCAGCTGGAAGCTGGCCTCTACTAGCCGCCGAGGGCGGTCATGGGGCGGGCGGGGGCGTAGTTTTCGGTGAACTCGTGCGTCTCGGGTTTTTCGGCGATGGCCTGGCCGAGGAGCGTCTCAAGCGCGGAGGCGTCGCCGGCGGCGAGGGCGGCCTTGAGGTCGAGTTCGCCATGGCGGCCGAGGCAGGGGCGGAGTTTGCCGTCGGCGGTGAGGCGGAGCTTGTTGCAGCTCGCGCAGAAATCGGTGGTGGTGATGGCGCCGATGAAGCCGAGGTGGGCGCCGCTGGCGTGGTCGCGCCAGTAGCGGGCGGGGCCGTGGCCGGGGCGGTAGTCGACGAGCGGCTCGAGCGGGGATTCGGCGTGGAGGCGGGCGCGGAGCTCGGCGACGGAGAGGAAGTTTTTCTCGGAGAGGACGTCGGTGCGCGTGAGCGGCATGAGCTCGATGAAGCGCAGGGGCGCGCCGATCGAGGCGGCGAAGCGGATGAGGGGGCGGTATTCGGTCTCGTTTACGCCGCGAAGGAGGACGCAGTTGAGTTTGACGAAGATGTTTTCCGCCTGGGCGGCGCGGATGCCGGCGAGGACGGGGGCGATGTCGCCGCCGGTGACGCGGCGGTAGAGGGCGGGGTCGAGGGCGTCGAGGGAGACGTTGGCGGAGCGGATTCCGGCGCGGGAGAGCTCGGCGGCGAGGGGGGCGAGCTTCAGGCCGTTGGTGGAGACGCCGAGGCTGTGGAGGCCGGGGAGGGCGCCGATGCCGCGGGCGATGTCGAGGAAATCGGCGCGGATGAGGGGTTCGCCGCCGGTGAGGCGAAATTTGCGGAAGCCGAGGCGGGCGGCGGCGGCGGCTATGGTGATGAGTTGCGCGGCGGAGAGGTGGTCGGCTTTTTGCGCCCAGCCCTTGTAGCCCTCGGGCATGCAGTAGAGGCAGCGCTCGTTGCAGCGATCCGTGACGGAGATGCGCAGGTAGTCGATGGTGCGTCCGAAGGGATCAGTCACGGGAGGAAAAAACGTGAAATGACCAATGACCAATGTCGAATGGCCAATGATGGAAAAAATTCATCATCTGCGCTGACGGAGTCGATTGGCCTCCTGGCGGCGGAAGGTGGGGAGGATGCGGGCCTCGATGTAGGCGAAGGCGGCGGCGAGGCCTTGCTGTTGGTAGACGAGGCCGAATTCGGCTTCGACGCGGGTGGGGCGGCCGAGGGATTGGAGGAATGAGTTGGCGGTGAGCCGGAGGAAGGTCTGGGTGTCGAGGCGTCCGAGGGTGCGGAGGATGTATTCGCGGGCCCAGAGGGCGAGGACGGCGTCGCCGGTCCAGGCGAGTTGCTGCTCGGCGACGGGGTCGAGGGGCGGGTTGGCGAGGACGAGAGACGTGGAGGAGGCGATGGTGGACATCGATGCGGACGGGATCCGCGGAAGACAAAAGCCGAACGTGACGGGTTAACCACCAAGGAAATGGCTCTCTAGCATCCGTAGGATGCTGGTTTGACATGAGCATTTCTTTGGGTGCTGAGGCCGCGGCTTTGGGCCGCGGCCGGCGGGTTTCGATGGGCGGTCTTTAGC
>CAMLNJ010000596.1 GCA_946481225.1 uncultured Verrucomicrobiota bacterium
TCGATCTGCGCGCCGCGCAGCCAGTCGCGGAGGATGATGTGCTGCGCGGAGCAGCCGAAGACGACGCCGAGGACGAGGAGGCGTTCGTGGCGGGTGCGCTGGATCTCGTCGCGGAGGGTGAGGGCGTCGCGGACGCCGCGCTTCCATAGGGCGGTGGAGAGCGTGAGGGCGTTGCCGTGGGAGTTGAGGACGTAGGCGGCGAGGCAGGGGGTGGCGAGGCAACCGAGGCCGAGGGTCGTGGCGACGAGCATGGGCGCGACGCAGTGGGCGGCGTCGAGTTCGCGGTAGACGATTTTGTCGCGGACGGTGGCCCAGCCGACCTCGCGGCTGAGTTCGACGTCGAGGCCGCGTTTTTTGAAGAAACCGTGGGTCTGGGCGACGAGGATCGGGGCGGCGTCGGTGAGGGGGATGAAGCCGATGCGGATGCGGGAGCCGGAGGGCGCGACAACGGGCGAGGAGAAGGGGCGTGGAAGCGCGGCGGTGGAAATCATGGAGCCGGCAGCCCCAGCGGATGTCGTGCCAGCCGAGATGGTCTGAAAAATGCTGTTCACGATTTTCGCGCCGACGATGACGGCTCTTCATCATCCGGAGCGCGGCCAAAACCAGCATGACCTCCACTCTCGACAGCCGCCAGTTGCTCGCCTTCGCCACTTTGGCGCGGTGCGGAAGCTTTACCCAGACAGCGAAGGACCTGCATTTGACGCAGTCGGCCATCAGCCACACGATCAAGGCCTTGGAGCAAGATGTGGGCATTCCCTTGTTCGAGCGGGTGGGCAAGCGGGTGTTTTTGACCGAAGCGGGCGAGCTGTTGCGGCCGGCGGCGGAGCGCATCTTGCGCGAGATGCACGACACGCGGACGGCGCTGGAGGAGGCGGGCACCTGGGGACGCGGGCGTCTTCGGATCGGGGCGAGCGTAACGACCTGCCAGCATCTTTTGCCCACCGTGCTGCGCGAATTTCGCCAGAGCTTTCCGGATTGCGCGCTGCGGATGGAGCCGGGCGACGGGCCGCGCATGGTCGAGTTGTTGCGGTCGAACCAGGTCGATCTGGCGGTGATGCTGGAGCCGGCGAAGGAGGAGGGATTGGCCTTTAGGCGCCTGTTCTCCGATGAGTTGCGCGTGTTGGTGTCGCCCATGCATGCGTGGGCGCGCGCGGGTCGGGTCTCGGGAGACGCGTTGGCGAAAGAGACGCTGATCGTTTACAACAAAGGCAGTTACACGGACGCCTTGCTGACGGATCATCTGCGTTCCGCGGGGTTGCAGCTGGGCGACACGATGGAGCTGGGCTCGATGGAGGCGATCAAGGAGCTGGCGAAGGTCGGCGTGGGCGCGGGGGTGCTGGCGCCGTGGGTGGCGCGGCGGGAGCTGGCCGAGGGCTCGCTGGTGGCATTGCCGATGCCGGGGGGAAAACTAAAGCGCGTCTGGGGCGTCGCGCATTTGCGCGGGCGAAAGTTATCGCTCGCGGAGGAGACGTTCGCGGGACTTTGCGAAGCGGTGGCGCAGACGGTGGATGCGGGGTAACGGCGCCCTGCGCCGCTTGAGGAAGGGCCGAGAATCTCCGCCGCGCAGACCCCGCCGGCACGGCCTACGATAACACGGAGCTTTGTCGCGGCCTTTGGCCAAATTTGGCCGGTGGCTGGATTATTTCGCGCAGATGAGTCGCATTCATGCGATGGTGCGCGTGCGGCGAGGCTTGGACGGCGGCGACGCTTATGGGGCGGGCTCGCGGAAGGAGTGCCAGAGGTAAAGCAGCACGCCGACGCAAATGCCGATGTCGGCGACGTTGAAGGTGGGGTAGATGTAGTCGCCGAAGTGGAAATCGAAGAAGTCGATCACATGCCCGTGGAGGATGCGGTCGAAAAAATTGCCCACTATGCCGCCGCAGAGGAGCCCGAAGGCGATTTGCACGCGGCGGTCATGCAGGCCGAGGTGGCGACGCCAGAAGAAGATACCAAAAAGCGTGATGCCGGCGAGCAGGGCGAGCACCGCGCTTTGTCCGGAGAAGAGGCTCCAGGCGGCGCCGGTGTTGCCCACATGCACGAGATGAAAGAAGCCATCGACGATGGTGATGGCGCCTTCGCCGGGCCAATACGTCGGATAGTCGAGCTTCGCGACGATCCACGTTTTGCTGAGCTGGTCCAAGGTGAAGACGACGACCGCGAGAAACCAGAGGGTTCGGTAGGCGAGAACGCGGTCGGTCCAGGAGGGCCGGGTGTAGATGACCGAGGACAAGGGAGCGTCGCCCAAGGGCGCCGGGGTCGAGGGGGATTCGGGCAGGCGGAGGTCCACGTGAGCGAGGAGCGGGAGGAGACTGAAAGAAAATCGAGGGGCAGGGAAGCGCAACCCGTCCTTCGGGCGGAGCCCCGGGGCGGGGCGGATTGCGGGAGCACGGCGCGCGAGGCGGGCGACGAAAGGGCGCTCGTCTCGCGGTGATCGCGAGCGCGGCCGGGAGCGGCGTTTACTCGTCGCCGCCGTCCTCGATCTTCGCGCCGCCTTCCTCGCCTTCGCCCAGGATGCCGGCCTGGCCGCGAACGCGGTAGCGGGTCTTCTCGACCTCTTTCATGGCTTCGGCGGTGTAGCGGGTGAAGGGCACGGCAAGGAGGCGCTCCTTGGGGATGGGCTTGTCGGTGTGTTCGCAGACGCCGTAGTTGCCGGTCTTGATGCGCTGGATGGCCGCCTCGATCTCGGCGAGGGCCTCCTGTTCGTTGGCGACGAGGCTGAGGGCGAAGTCGCGGTCGAAGGAGTCGGTGCCGCCGTC
>CAMLNJ010000597.1 GCA_946481225.1 uncultured Verrucomicrobiota bacterium
GATCTTAAGTTCGGCCACGGCGGAGAGCGGGGCGTTTTGGGCTTGTTCCAGGCCGAAGGAGCAGAACGAGCTTTTGTCGAAGCTGATGAGGTTGGTGCCTTGGGCGAGGCCGCCGGGAACACCTTTGATTTTTTCGGTCGTGTCCAGCGTCGGGGCGGGCTCGCCGGTGGCGATACAGACGCGAGTCTCGCGGTTGGCGGCGGCGGCTCCCGTTTCGGCTCGGCGGCGTTGCCGCCAGAAATCGCGAAGCTCGGGCATGGAGAGCAGATCCACGCCGTCCACGGCGAAGGTGCAGTTTTCGTTGGGTTTGGCCTTGGCCGCGTCCAGCTCGGCCTGGAGGGCAGCAAGGGCGGCGGGATCATCGAGAAACGCCAAGACGGCGCGTAGCGAGGGGGACACGGACGGGGCGGCGTCGGCGGCGGTGAGGAGAAGGCCGCGAAAGTAACGGTGCTGGGCGCGGCGGTTCTCGTGTTTCTCGGGTGTCTTGGAGTCGAGGTAGAGGCTGGCGCGCTCCAACGAGTCGCAGAGGAAGTAGGCGCGGGCCTTGTCGCCGGTCTGGGTGAGCTCGTTTGGTGACGTGAAAGGACGGTTGAGCGTTTTTGGCGGAGCCTTTTTGGCATCAGGATCGTCAGATAGCGGAATAGGACGACCCGCGAGCCGGCCGTCGGCGGTAATCGGGATCTGCCAACGGACTCCGACGGGTTCGAAATCGGCGTCGCCGAGGCCATAGCGCTCGGCGTAGGCGAGGAGGGCTTGGAGGATCATGCGGTGCCTCCGTTGCCGATGAGTTGGGCGCGCACGTCCGACCAGGCGGGGATGGCGACTATGCCGTTTTTTAGCTCGGCCCGAAATACCGTCACGCGGGGCGCGGTGGCGCGGGCCTTGGGTGCGGATTGGGCGGCTTTGTCGGGATTCTGGGCGTCGAGATCCCAAACGTCGTAGACCATGAGGCCGAGGTCGGCGTCGCGATTGACGCACGGCGGGACTGTCATGGCCGAGGCGTCGGCGAGTTCGAAGTGGGCGGGAAACTCGCGGCAGCCGAAAACGGGTTGGGCGAAGCACTGGCCTTTTTCGGCGCGGCGGCGGAACATGCCGTGGTATTTGCCGAGATTGTCGTCGCCCTCGGAGTCGTCGTAGCCGGGTTGGCGTTGGCGCGGGAGGCCGGCGAGAGGCGTGAGGGCAAGCGAGGCTTCGATGACGTAGTCCACGTTGCGCAGCGCGAGAGTGTTGCGTTGGGTGCGCTCCTCGTCGGCGAGGATGGGCTCGGCGGTGCGGGTGGAGAGAACGGCTTTCACCTCGTTGCGGCGGAAGGCGAGGAACTGCACCGGACGCCGGACGGCGATGCGATGGATGCGCCAGCGGAACTGCGGCTTGTAGAGAATAGCCTCGAGGATGCCGCGGGCGGCGGAGGGCGTGGGCACGGGATAGCTCACGCGCTCAACCTTCATCTCGGGGCGGGTAAAGCAGGCGAGGTCGCCCCAGACATGGAGATGGTGGAGGGTGGTCATGGAAATGTTGTTTTAGAGAATGCAGTCTCCTGCGGTGGCGGAGATGGCGCCGAGGTCGGGGTCGTAGTGGCCCTTCCAAACCCAGAGATCGAAGTCGTGGACCGGTTGGGCGACGGCGCCGCAGGCTTGGGCTTTGGAGAATTCGTGCGGGTAGAGATTCACGCTGAAGCGTTGGGCGCGGCGGCACTCGTCGGCTGTGAGATGGCGCTCGCGTTGGAGTTTTTCGATGAGCGTCGCGCCTTCGCCCCACTCGACGATTACGGCCCGGGTGTCGGCGTCGATGTAGCGGCATTTTTCGGCGGCGGCCGGAAAGTCGTAAGTTTGCGAGAGCGCGAGCACGGCGTCGCTTTCGGCGGCATCGGGGCCGGCAAGGCGATAGAACTCGGCGAAGTAGCAGGCGTAGGTGTCTGGTTGGTCGAGGGCGGCGGTGGGATGGCGGGAGAGGAACTCTTCGGTCTTTGCCGTGGCGAGGGAGTAGACGCCGGGGGGCTTGGCGGTGTCGGCGGGGTGAAAAACGGTGACGCGGCCGAGGGCCGGTTGGCGCCCCTCCCGGTTGCAGCGGCCGGCGGTCTGGATGATCGAATCGAGCGGACCGAAGGCGCGGTAAACGGCCGGGAAGTCGACATCGACGCCGGCTTCGATGAGTTGGGTCGACACAAGTCTGCAAGGGCGTGGATGGGCGCGGTCGAGGCGTTGGCGAACCTCGGCGAGCACGGCGAAGCGGTGTGCGGGGCAGAGACGTGAGGAGAGATGGAAGCGATCCCCGGCGGGCAGGAGGCGGAAGAGCTCGCGCGCGTGGGCGGTTGTGTTGACCACGCAGAGCGTCTGGTCGTGGGTGGCGAGGCGAGCGGCGAGAGCGGGCCAATCGAGCGGGCGGTCGCGCGGTTCGACGACAATCTCGGTGCGGCTCAGGGCTGAGGCAAAGATGTTGGGGCGCGGATTGATTTCGACGGGGCGCCAAGCAAGGCCGGCGGCGAGCGGCACCGTGGCGAACGCCGGCTGCGTGGCGGTCATGAACACGGTTGTGCAGCCGTAGTCGCGCGAGAGGAGGCGGGTGGCGGAAAGGAGCGACGGAGCCAGCGCGGGCGGAAGTGTCTGCACTTCGTCGAAGAGAACGACCGAGCGGGAAATGGCGTGAAGCCGGCGGCAGGCGGACGTTTTATTGGCGAAGAGACTCTCGAAGAAGCGGACGTTGGTCGTGACGACGATGGGCGAAGACCAATTTTCGGCGGCGAGCCGCGCGCG
>CAMLNJ010000598.1 GCA_946481225.1 uncultured Verrucomicrobiota bacterium
GGCGCCGAGTTTTTCGAGGATCTCGAGGTGGGGGTCGAGTTCGCGGATGCCGAGGGAACAGCCCTTGGCGTTGGCGGGGAGGGCGAACTGTTTCATGCGCTGCAGGAGCGGCGCGAAGAGCAGCACGGCGGAGCGCATGCCGGCGGGCAGCTCGCCGTTGAGGCGGCGCGCGTCGAACGTCGAGTGGTCGAGCGTCATGGTGCCGGCGGCGCGGTCCCAGGCGACGGCGGAACCCTGCTCGGTGAAGAAGCTGACGAGCTTCTCGACATCGGTGATGAGGGGGACGTTGCGGAGGGTGACCTTGGCGTCGGTCAGCAGCGTCGCGCAGAGGATGGGCAGGACGGAGTTCTTGTTGCCCGAGGGCGTGATGGTGCCGCTGAGGGGCCTGCCGCCGTGGATGATGAGATCGGACATCGCAGAAAGTGGGGTGTCGAGAGTTGAGGGTCGGGAGCCGGGATCAGCGAACAAAAAAAAGCGCCCCGGTGAAGGGGCGCTTGGAGGGAAGCGGGTCCGGCTGCGGCTCAGATGCTGCCGCCCTGGCGGCTGCCCTGGGACTCGCCGCCGTGCGAGCGGCTGCGGCCGCGGCCGCCGCGATGACGGCGTTGACCGCCGCCTTCGCCGCCACGGCCGCCGCGGTGGCGGCGGTGGCCGCCGTCGCGGCGCAGTTCGCCGGACTCGTCACCGGTGGTGACCGGCGCGACCGGGGCGGGTGCGCCGCCGAAGAGACCCTTGAGCCAGCCGAGGAAGCCACCGGAGGCGGCGGGGGCGGGATGCTCGGCGCGGGGAGCGCGCGCGACCGGGGCGGAAGCGCCCTCGGCGGCAGGCCGGCGCTCGCGGGGAGCGCCGCCCCAGTTGCGGGGCGTGGGCACGAACTTGACGCCCGGGCGGACGTAAAGGAACTGCGGCGGGATGGACTCGATGTCGACCTCCTCGGCGGGTTCCTCGCGCGGGGCGCGCTCGGGACGCTCGGACCGCGGGGCGCGCGTGGGCGAGAAGCCCTCGCTCTCCCAGGTCTGGGCGGGCGCGGTCTTCTGTTCGGCGGGCGGGAGGATGTTCAGCTCGGCCGGCTCTTCCTCGACGGGAGCGGAGGCGGCGGGTTCGGCGGGAGCCGGTTCGACCGGCGCGGGCCGGGCGGCCACGGGGGCCGGGGTTTCGACGACGGGATGCGGCACCGCGACGGGCGCGGGCGCGACTTCAGCTGCGGGGGTTTCCGCGGGAGCGAACGGGTTGGTGTATTCGCGGGGGGCGTTGACGACTTCGATGGCGGTGGGCTTGTAGTCGGACGGCGCGGAGGCGGCGGTGGACGCCGCGGCCGGGTTCGGACGCTTTCCGCGGGCCAGGCCCGAGCCGCGGGTGCTGCCGAAGGAGGGGAACGCGGCGGCGGGCGCCGGGGGAGTCGCGGTGCCTTCGGCGGGCACACCGGACGTTTCTGTGGAGGACATGTCTATGTTGTTGGTTGTGAATGCGCCTGCCCGGAGGCGGCGCGGGTTGGGTGCCAGCCGGAGCTCGTTGTGTCGTGCTCTCACCCTTCGATTGCGCTTGGGGCGGACGGCGGCAGGAAAGCGGCAAAATCCTGCAACCCCCCTCTGAGGGCAACGTTATTTTTCCCCGGCGCGGGGCTTGCCTCCCGTAAAACGCCCGCCCAAGCTCCCGCGCCATGGACAAACTCGAGGAGATCTTTCGTATGCAAGATGCGTTGAATAAACGCATTGGAGTGAATCTGCCCCCGCCCTCCGACGAGGAAAAGGCCAAGTGGATTTTGAACTATACCCGCGCCATGCAGCAGGAAACGGCCGAACTGATCGACAGCGTGCCGTGGAAGTGGTGGGCCAAATACCAGAAGTTCGACGAGCAGAACGCCAAGGTCGAGGTCGTGGACCTTTTCCATTTCCTGGTGTCTCTCGCGCAGACCCTCGGCATGACGCCCGACGATGTTTACCAGGCCTACGTGAAGAAGAACGCCGTCAACCACCAGCGCCAGGACAGCGGCTACGCGAAGAAGGACGAGGCCGACTCGAAGCACATCTGAGCGGCGCGCCGGCAAATCACAAAGGCCAAAGGGCCTAACGCCAAAGCCGCCGCGGGCTCACTCCGCGGCGCGCAGGAACACGAAGGTGCCCACGTCGTGGCCGAGCGGGCCGGTCATCGTGTTTTCGATGCGCTGGATCCGGACCGACATCGCCGCGCCGTCGGCGGCGGGGGCGAGCGTGAACATGAACACCTCGCCGCCCGTGCGTTTTTCGCGGATGAGAAACTTCACGCCTTCGTCCGTGGCCTGAAAACCGCCGTTGCGCGTCCACTCGTCGGACCACTCCTGGCGGCCCGCGGCGTTCCGCGTGACGATCTTGAGGCTGCGCTCCGCCTGCACGATCTCGACCTTCGCGATGCCGCCGTGCGCCTTCAGCCCGCGCGCATGGTCGAACTCGAGCGCGAGCAGCGCGCGCAGCGAGACCGGACCGTCGTAGGCCGGTTTGGCCGTCACCACCGTGCCCTCGCCCTCGTAGGTGCCGCGCATGTCCAGCGGCTCCGCGCGCAACGAGTTCAGGGCAAGTCCGGAAAAAGCAAACAGCAGGGCAACCAAGCGTGGAAAGGCGTGGGATTTCATGCCGGCAATCTGGCACGTCTCACGCGGGATGGAAAGCCCGGGAATTTGAGTGTCGCCGGACGTTCGGCACGCGGGTCAAAGCACGTCCACGAAGCTGCCGGAAAATTCGACGGCGGGTTTGCCGCCCGTGCCCTCGACGGTGGAGGC
>CAMLNJ010000599.1 GCA_946481225.1 uncultured Verrucomicrobiota bacterium
AGATCCGTTTCCGCAACGCCGACGGCAAGCCCGAGCTCGTGCACACGCTCAACGGTTCCGGCCTCGCCGTGCCGCGCGTGCTCGCCGCGCTGCTGGAGAACAACCTCCAGCCCGACGGCACCGTGAAGCTGCCGAAGGCGCTCGCGCCCTACTTCGGCCGCGACACGCTGCGCTTCGGCTGAACGGTAAACAGCGCCGGGATTTTAACCACGGATGGCACGGATGGGCACGGATAAGATCATCCATCACGAGCTGTCCGAGGCTATCATCGGCGCTGGGATGACCGTGCTGAATACCTTAAGGCCGGGACTAAACGAGAAAGCCTACGAAAACGCTTTGGTGATCGAGTTGCGCAAGCGCGGCCACCGCGTCGAGCAGCAGAGCCGTTTCGACGTCCGCTATGACGGCGTCGTCGTGGATACGCTGGTTCCAGACCTGCTGGTGGATGAGCTTGTGATCGTGGATCCCAAAGTCGCCGAGGCCTTCACGGATACGCACATCGCGCAGATGATGGGCTACCTCACGGTCACGGAGCTGCGCCTCGCGCTGTTGATCAACTTCAAGTTCGCCGACCTTCGCTGGAAGTGCGTCGTCCGTTGATGGTTTTATCCGCGCCCATCCGCGTAATCCGCGGTCAAAAAATGAACTGGCCCCGCGTCGCGGAAAAACTCGCCGCCTCCCTTCCGCAGGAGCGGCTGCATCCGGCGGTGTTGGGCCGGACGGCGGGTTCGCCGCCGCGCGAGCGGTGGGCCGTGGCGCTCTCCGGCGGCGCGGACTCCGTCGCCCTCCTGCTGCTCCTTTGGGCGCACTGGCCGGAGCGCCGTCCGAGGCTTCTCGCGCTGCACTTTGACCACCGCCTGCGCGGGCGCGCTTCGACGGCCGACGCCCGCTTTTGCGAGAAACTTTGCCGCGATCTGGGCGTGGAGCTGGTCGTCGGGCGATGGACAGATCGCGCCCCTGCCTCAGCCTCCGCCACCAAGCCCTCCGAGGCCGAGGCGCGCACCGCGAGGCACGCGTTTTTTGCCGCCACGCTGCGTCGCCGTCGCGTCGCCGCGCTGTTTACGGGGCATCACCGGGACGACGTTGCCGAGACTTTCCTGATGCGTCTCGCGCGCGGCAGCGGCGCCGCCGGTCTGGCCGCGCCGCGTCCCGTGCATCCGCAGCCTGCACTTGGGCGCGTGCATCTCCGGCCGCTTCTGAACCTGGATAAGGCCGCGCTCGCCGAGGCCGTGCGCGCCGCCGGAGGAACCTGGCGCGAGGACGCCTCCAACTCCACCGCCGCGCATCTGCGCAACCGTGTGCGGGCCGAGCTCTTGCCGGCGTGGCGGCGCTTCGCCGCGGAGCCGGGGCGCGATGCGCTGGCCGGCGTGGCCCTTTCCCGCGAGTTGCTGGAGGAGGATGACGCCGCGTTGGAAATCTGGGCCGAGCGGGCCTTTCGGCTCGACGCGCGCGGCGGTCTGGCGCTCTCGCCCCTGCGCGAACTGCCCCGCGCCGCGTTGCGCCGGGTGTTGCGCCGCTGGCTCGTCACGACGCCCGCCCGGACGGATCTCAACCGGCAGGGGTTCAACGGCTTGCTCGACCTCGTCTCCGCCCGGCGCACCGGCGCGCGCCACAGTCTCGGGGCCGGACATTTTGCCCGGATCACGCGCACGCGGCTGGTTTGCGAGGCCGCCTCCGCGCCTCGGCGTTAGGCGTTTTTGCCGAGGCCCCGCCATTCGGCTGCGTCCGTTGACTTATCCGAGGGGAACCTGCACGGTTCGCGCCCAGTCCATTTTCTAATGCCTGATCCCACTCAAGACAGCAACCGCCCGCCGCGTCGTCCTCTGAAGAATCTCCCGCCCGAACGTTTCCCGCGCGTGTGGTTGGTCTGGATCGTGTTGCTGGCCGCCCTTCTGGCCGTGCTCTGGTTCAACCCTCCGGGCAAAGGCCAGGGGCAGGCGGTGCTGATGATCTCCGAGGTCGTGGAGTTGGCCGAGGCCGGCAAGGTCAAGGAGGGCATTCTGCGCTACAACGGCGCCGGCGCTCCCTACTGGTATGAGATCAGCGGCGAGACCAAGGAGGCCGTGCTCCCGGTCGATGGCGCCGGCGCGAAAACCACGCTGTTCCGCGCTTCCGGTCGCCTGACGGACGGCACCTACGAACGACTCGAGCGCACCGGGATCTTCAAGCAGACGCCCGCCTCCAGCGTTTGGAGCAACATCCTCGCCCAGCTCATCCCCTTTGTCCTGATCATCGGCCTGCTCTACTTCCTCTTCGTGCGCCAGCTGCGCAACGCCGGTCGCGGCGCGCTCAGCTTCGGCAAGAGCAAGGCCAAGATGCTCACGCGCGACCGCGACAAGATCACCTTCGCCCAGGTCGCCGGCTGCGACGAGGCCAAGCTCGAGATCGCCGAGGTCGTGGACTTCCTGAAGGACCCGAAGAAATTCCAGAAGATGGGTGGCAAGATTCCCAAGGGCATCCTGCTCGTCGGCCCTCCCGGCACGGGCAAGACCCTGCTCGCCAAGGCCGTCGCCGGCGAGGCCGACGTGCCCTTCTTCAGCGTGAGCGGCTCCGACTTCGTGGAAATGTTCGTCGGCGTCGGCGCCAGCCGCGTGCGCGACATGTTCGAGCAGGGCCGCAAGAACGCCCCCTGCATCATCTTTATCGACGAGATCGACGCTGTCGGCCGCCAGCGCGGCGCCGGTCTCGGCGGCGGCAACGACGAACGCGAGCAGACGCTTAACTCGCTGCTCGTCGAGATGGACGGCT
>CAMLNJ010000600.1 GCA_946481225.1 uncultured Verrucomicrobiota bacterium
ATGGTCTCGCCCAAAGCGATGGCCGGTTCCTCAACGGGCACGGACGCAGCCAAGGTGATCGTGCCGCGGACGGAGAGCGCGGCACCCTCCCCCGCAAGGTTAAGCGTGCCGGTAAACCCGGGGCCGGTAGCCGACACCACGAGGTCGAGTTTGCCGAGGAGGGACGCGTCCGTTTCGGAAACGAGCAGCGTCTCATAGGTCCCGCCAAAACCGATTACACGGAGGATGCCGGGAACGAAACCGAGCGCGTAGTTGTTGTCCGAGCCTCCGTTGGCGGTGATCGGGTAATCGCCGGGTTTGCTGCCCTTGGTCGCAGTGCTCTTGACGGTCGGAGCCTTGTCCAGGCCGACACTCGTGTCGCCGCCGAGAAAACCGGCATAGTTCAGGACAAAGGGCTTGTTGCCGGTCCCCACGAGACGCCGTTGGTTTTCCGGACGGATCGTAAGTGGCGCTTTCGTGATGACCATGGTTCCGGTGCCGGAGCCGGTGACGAGCGGGTCCACGATGGTCGCGACAACCGGATAGGCTCCGGCGTCCTTCGGTGGCGTGGTGGATCCCGCGTAGGTGACCGAGATCGCGGCGCCCGCGGGCGAAGTGACATAGGTGATCGGGCGGGGCACGGCCGCGTAGGTTTGCGTGAGATTGCCCAAGGTCACGGTGCCGGCGGTGCGAACGGTGAAGGTGCGCTCGGCCGGCGGCGCCGGATCGAAATTCGCGTTTCCGGGTTGGGTCGCCTTTACGGTGACGATCCCGGCCCCGCTCGGCGTCAGGGTGGTTCCGGAAAGGGTCGCGAGGCCGCCGACCACTTCAAAAACCACCGGAAGTCCGGAGCTGGCGGTCGCTCGTAGATCGAGCGAAGCGGTGTCGAGGATATCGCCCGGCGGCGGAAAATCGATGGTCTGGGCACGCGCGTCGAACGCCTCGATCGTGACCACGGATTCGCGCCGAGCGCCGAGGCTGACGCCGCCCAGCACCGGCTCGCCGAGGCGAACGGTAAAGGTCTCCCCGTCGTCCGCGACGGTGTCGTTGACGAGCGGGATCGTGATAACGCGTTCCGAGTCGTCCCCGTCTGCCCAGGCAAGCGTGCCGGCGGCGAGCGTGTAGTCGGCGCCGGCCGTCGCGGTGTCGGCGGAATGTCCGCGCGCCGCGGCGTAGGCGACCGTCGCAGGGCCGAATTTTCCGTCCCTGCGGTTTACGGCGAGCGTCACGAAGCCGCCTTCGCGACCGACGTAGGAGTCGGAGCTGAATTCGATCACGCCAGGGGCGCCGGCGAGCCCGGGGATCGAACGGGCCATGGGACGAATCACGGTGCTCTCGTCGATCTGCTTCGGATAACCCGAGAGCAGTGCTTTTCCGTCGGGAAGCAGCGCGATGTCGATGACGGTCGAAGGATAGCCGCCGCCGGAGGCGAAGGCGGCGTCGGGGTTTCCGGCGGCGTCGAGAATGGCGACGTTGGGACAAGGGATGGACGCCACGTGGCTGAAGTTGCCGCCGATGAGAAGGCGACCGCCCGGGACTTCCTGCAAGCCGGTGACGACCAACGCACCCGAAGCGATCGAAGGCGCGGGCACGAAGGTGTTGTCGAGCGCGCCGGTGGAGGAAAGCCGTGCGACGTTGGCGCGCGGCTTTCCTCCAAAGCCGGTGAAGGCGCCTGCCACGACGACGCGGCCGTCGTTTTGCACGATGACACGAAAGACGGAGGTCAGCGTATTGTTCGAGGTGGTCGTCCCCGTGGCGGTGTGGGCGCCGTAACCGACATCGAAGGTCGCGTCGCGAGAGCCGTCGGGGTTCAACCGGGCCACGCCGGATTTGAAACCGACGCCGGGTTGGCCCGAGTAGGAAAGGCCGCCGGCGACGAGGAGTTTCCCGTCGGGTTGCAGCGCGAGGGATCGAAGCGTGGTCGCGGAAAAACCCGGGTTGGCTAAACTGGCGTCGATCGAGCCATCGGGGTTCAGACGCACAAGGCCTTTTCGCGGAGTGGAGCCGGATCCGAAGCTGGTGAAGGCGCCGGCGACGAGGATGCGCCCGTCGGGCTGGACGAGGATGTCATGCACATCGTCGTTGGCGCCGGCGCCGGGTTTGAAGGAGGGGTCGACAGAGCCGTCCGGAAAGAGGCGCGCGATGCGGCCCGCCGTCACGCCGCCGAATGTGGTAAAGTCGCCGCCGACCAAAATGCGTCCGTCGGCTTGCAGCGCGAGGGCCCTGACCTGGTCATCCGCGCCCGGTCCTGCTGCGAATTCGACGTCGATGGCGCCGGTGGCGGTGAAGCGGGCGATGCGGCCGATCCCGTTGAGGACGGTGCCGGCCGAGTCCTGGAGCTGGACGAAGCTGCCCCCGGCGATAACAGAGCCGTCCGGCAGAGGAAGGACGCGGTTCACGGTGCTGTTGATGAAATCCGCGCGGAAGGTGTCGTCCTGCACGCCCGGTTCGGCGATGTTCACGGTGATCGCCGCGGGGCCGACGATCACGCCGCCGACGACCGAGCCGAGGCGGACGCGGAAATTTTGCGCCGTTTCCGGCTCTCCGTCGGGGACAAGCGCGATGGTGACGGTCTTGTCAACGGTGTCGCCGTTCCCCCAGGTAACGGTCCCGGAGGAGGCGGAGTAATCGATGCCGGCCAGGGCGCTGCCGTTCTCCGTCTGGTAGGCCACCGAGAGCGTTCCGCCGGGGTCGCCGGTGCGGCGCAAGGTGAGCGTCGCGAAGCCGCCTTGTTCGGACGCCAGCACGTCGGCGGCCGCCCATTGCAC
>CAMLNJ010000601.1 GCA_946481225.1 uncultured Verrucomicrobiota bacterium
CTCGCCTATCCGCGCCCGCCCGAGGCCTATCCCGACGATGCCCTCGTCAAGGCGCTCGCGCTCGTGGACCTCGCCCCGCTCGTCATCCGCCTCGACGAGTCCGCCCACTGGGCGCAAAGCCTCTCGGGCGGCGAGCAACAACGCCTCGCCCTCGCCCGCGTGTTCCTTCACCGCCCCGCCGGGCTCGTCCTCGACGAGGCCACCGCCGCGATCGACGAGAGCGCCGAGCTCGCCTTCTACCACAAGCTCCGCGCCGCCCTCCCCGGCCTCACCTATTTCACCATCGCCCACCGCGGCAGCCTGCGCAACGTCCACGCCCGCCACTTCAAGATCGAGCACCAGCCCGCAGGCGCGCTCGCCCTTCGCGAAGACGACACGCCACCCATTCCGCCGACGTGATCGGAAAAAAAACGCCAGAGCGACAGAGGACAGATCGACAGAGCCAAGCCGCTCCGTCCTCCCCGCCCAACCCATGGCGGAACGTCTCCGTCCCTCCGCCGCTCCGTCGTTCTGTCTTCTGACGCTCTGTCCTTCCGTCGTTCTGACGCTCTGCCGACAACAAGCGCGCCTCAGGCGCGCGTCTCGTCGTCCTCGTCCGCCGAATCCTCCTCCGGCGCTTCCGGCAGCGGCGTCGCCAGGATCTTGTCGATGCGGTGCCGATCCATGTCGATCACCTCGATGCGCCATCCCGCGTGGTCGAAGTGGTCGCCCGCCTTCGGGATTCGCCCGAAGTAGGTCATCACGAAACCGCCCGCCGTCTTGAACTCGGCCCTGTCCTCGTGCGGCAGCTCGTCGATCCCGAGCAGTTCCTTGAACTCCGGCGTGAGCAGCGTCGCGTCGATCAGCCACGAGCCGTCCTCGCGCTTGCGCGCCTCCGGCGCCGCGCGCCGCCCCTTCTCCGGCAGATCGCCCGCGATCGCCTCCATCACGTCGATCATCGTCACCAGGCCCTGGATCGCGCCGAACTCGTCCGTCACCAGCGCCAGGTGCTGACCGGTTTTCCGGAACTGCTCGATCAGGTGGATCACCGTCATCGACTCCGGCACGATCAGCGGAGGCGCCATCACGCTGCGGAGGTTCGCCGGCAGCCCGAATGCCGTGTTCGCCCAGATCGCCTTCACCGTCACCACGCCCACCACCTGATCGCGATGCATCGCATAGACGGGGTAGCGCGAGTGCCCGCTCGTCACGATCTTGCGCCAGTTGATCTCCTCCGGATCGTCGAGGTTGAGAAACACCATCTTCGGCCGAGGCGTCATGATCTCGGTCACGCTCAACTGGTCCAGCTCGAGCACGCCCGCCACCATCGTCGTCTCCGTCGGGTTGAAGGCGCCCGTCTTCAGGCCCTGCTGCACCAGATCGTTGATCTCCCCTTCCGACACCGATTGCACCTGCGATTTCCCCAGCCCGAATATTTTCAGGATGAGGTCGGTCGACGACGACAGCGCGTGCACCACGAACGAAGTGCCCTTGGTCAGCGCGCCGATAGGCCCCGCCACCATCCGCGAGATGCCGTCGGGATTCGCCAGCGCCACGCGCTTCGGCACCAGCTCGCCGATCACCACCGAGGCCAGCGTGATCGCCACCACCACGAGCGAGAAGGCCACCCGGTCCGCATAGGGCGCCAGCGGATCCGCCTGCGCGATCCAGCCCGCGAGCAGATCCTTCGTGTGCTCGCCCGCCGCCGCGCCCTGGAGAATCGTGATCAGCGTGATCCCCACCTGCACCGCCGAGAGAAAACGATCCGGCCGCTCCGCGAGATCGAGCGCCCGCCGCGCCTTCTTGTCGCCGCCCTCCGCCAGCTCGCGCAGCCGCGTCTTGCGCGCGGAGATGAGCGCCGTCTCGGACATGGAAAAAAAACCGTTCGCTAGCAGGAGCGCCAAGATGACCAGGAACTCCGGAAGGATCGCATGCATAAATTTACCCAGAGCCTCCATGTCGTCCGCCTCGCGCGCAAACGTGTTTTGAGCTCGCCAAAACCCCCGCCAACCCCGTATCCGTATACCTGATACCACGGAACCCGCGCGCGGAAAACGCGCCATTTTGTTCATCCGGGGCTTGCAAAGCGTGTCCGCGTTTGAATGCTGCCGCTCACGCAGCGCAAAATGCGCGGTGTCCGACGAGCCTCTCCCCAGGCCCCCGTCCGGTGTCAGACCCAGAACCAAACCAAACAGGAGATACATCATGGCCACTGCCAAAAAATCGGTGAAAGCCGCCGTCAAAAAGCCCGCCGCCAAAAAACCGGCCGCCAAAAAGCCCGCCGCCAAAAAGCCGGCCGCGAAGAAGCCCGCCGCGAAGAAGAAGTAATTCTTCCTGGCGACGCATTCACCGCGTCCTCACCGACCGCCGTCTCCTCGCGAGACGGCGGTTTTTTTGCGCCCCTCTCCTCGCGGCGCGGGCATCTTGCCCGTGTTCCGGGCTCCTCCCTCGACACGGCTCCCGCGCCCGCGCCCCACGCCCCGCCCGCCGAAGGACACGCATAAAATCTCGCCTGCCCGAAAACGCCCGCCCCAAGCTTCCGCTCCTCCCACCATGCGCGTCGTCATCCTTGGCTCCGGCCGCGGCTCCAACGCCGAGGCCCTCTGCATCGCCCAAAAAGAAGGCCGGCTCGGCCGCGCCGAGATCGTCGCCATCTTCGCCGACCGCCCCGAGGCCGGCATCCTCGCCCTCGGCGCACGCTTCGGAATCGACGCCCGCTACCTCGACCCCGCCCCCTTCAAGACCAAGCTCGAGGGCGAAGGCGA
>CAMLNJ010000602.1 GCA_946481225.1 uncultured Verrucomicrobiota bacterium
GCGCCACCGACGCCTTCACGCTCGGCTCGCCCGCCTGGGTCTCCGCCGACGCCCGGCGCAAGGGTTTCCTCAGCTTCGACGGCGCCACCCAGGCCGTCGCTCTCGACCGCAGCGTAGCCGACCTACGAGACTTCACCTTCACCGCGTGGGTAAAACCGCTCGGCGGCGCCGCCAACCAGCCCGTCCTCTGGCTCGGGGCGAACGCCACCCGCCGCCTCTTCCTCACGCCCGACGACGGCGCCGGCCGAGCCAAGTTCTCCATCGTCAACGGCGGCGCCGAGCAAACGCTCCTCGCCGTCGCCTCCCTCGCGCCCGGCGTCTGGTCCCATGTCGCCGTCACGCTCAACGGCTCCTCCGGCGCGCTCTACGTGAACGGCGCGCTCGCCGCCAGCGGCCCGATCACGATCCGCCCCGACCAGCTCCTCGCCGCCAACACCGCCGTGTATTCGCAGCATAACTACCTCGCCCGCTCCGAGGGCTCGCTCCTCCCCGCGTTCCGCGGCGCGCTCGACGACGTGCGTTTCTACGGCGCCGCCCTCTCCGCCGCCGACATCGCCGCCTTTCAACCCGCTTCCGCGCTCGCCGACGCCGGCACGCTCCACGTCGATCTCCGCGCCAGCGACGCCACCGCCGGCGCCGCCGCCTGGACCAACACCGCCGCCGGCAGCGCCCTCGGCGACTTCACCCGCGCCGGCAGCCCGACCAAAAACCCGGCCGACGGCGTCCCCGGCATCCTCTTCAACGGCGTCGACCAGACCTACACCAGCGCCGGTCCCACGCCCGCCGACCTCGACGGCGCCAGCGACCGCTCCATCGAAGTCTGGGCTTACAACCCCGCCCTCGCCGACGAAGAGACGATGCTCTCCTGGGGCTACCGCGGCACCGACGCCAGCAACATGGCCTTCAACTTCGGCGCCCACGCCACCTGGGGCGCCGTCACCCACTGGGGCGGCGGCCACGACGTCGGCTGGGGCTCCGCCGCGCCCGGCGCCCGCGCGTGGCGCCACCTCGTCTACACCTACGACGGCGCCGCCACCGTGCGCGTCTACATCGACGGTGTGCTTGCCAACACCCGCACGCTCGCGAGCCCCCTGAGCACCTTCGCCAGCCAGCCCCTCAACCTCGCCTGCCAGCGCGCCAGCGCCGGCGGCACGCGTTCCCATTTCTTCAGCGGCTACCTCAACCGCGTGCGCGTCCACGGCGGCGTGCTCAGCCCCGCCCAGGTCGCCGGCAACTACTCCCTCGGCCCCGATGGCGCCCCCGCCAACGCGACGCCCGCCCTCGCCGCGGTCTCGGACCAGACCCTCGATTACGGCACGAGCTCCGTCCCCCTCGCGCTCACCGTGTCCGACACCAACACCGCCGTCGGCGCTCTCGCGCTCACGGCCGCCTCGACCAACTCCGCCCTCCTCCCCGCCGCCAACATCGCCTTCTCCGGCACCGCGGCCTCGCGCACCGCAACCCTCACCCCCGCGCTCCCCTCCGGCACGAGCACCGTCACGATCACCGTGAGCGACGGCGCCGCGACCAGCTCGCGCACCTTCACGCTCACCCTTCTCACCCAAGCCGAGACCTGGCGCCGCCAAAACTTCGACAGCCCCCTCGACAGCGGTTCCGCCGCCGACACCGCCGACCCCGACGGCGACGGCCTCGCCAACCTCCTCGAACGCGCCCTGGGCGGAAACCCCAACGTCTCCGACCCACAGCTCTTGCCCGTGGTCGACCCCGGCGCTCCGCTCCTCAGCCTCGTTTACCCGAAGTCCAAAGCAGCGACCGACCTCCAGTTTATCGTGCAGGAAAGCCCCGACCTCTCCCCCGGCTCTTGGGTCCCCGCCACTGGCACGAGCACCGTGCTCACCGACACCGGCACCGTGCAGACCCTCCGCTTCACCGCCCCGCTCACCGACGCCCCGCGCAAGTTCCTGCGCCTGCAAGTCACGAAGCCCTGAGCGAGGCTGCCTTGCCAAGTGGCACGGGCGTCCCCGCCCGTGGGATCGAGCATCTGTTTGTCCTCTCGCTGCGTCCCGGCATCCGCACGCCGCCCCGCTTTCCGCTCTTGAACCGCGAGCCCGGAACGTTTGCCTTCGTCGCTTCACGACACGCCATGCGTCCGCTCGCTACATGTCTCTGCACCGCTTGCGCCCGGGAGGTCGCCACCTGGCGAACTACGGGGCCGCGCGTCGCCGTGTAAGCGCCCTGCCCCCTCCCGGCGGCCAATCCCCCCCAGCGTAGCGGAACGACGGGGTCGTTTCGCCGACCACGCCGGAGCCCGCCGCGGCTCCTTCGGATCCGTCCCTCCGCTCCTGCCGTTCTGTCGCTCTGTCGCTCTGTTCTCTGTCGTTCTGCCGCTCCGTCCTCTGGCTCCTAGCTCCTCGCTCCCGGCTCCCTGCTCCAAATGCCCATCACCCTCCACGATTCCCTTAGCCGCACCTCCCGCGAACTGCGCCCCTCGCAGCCCGACGGCGTCTACCGCTTCTACAACTGCGGCCCCACCGTCTACGCCCCCGCGCACATCGGCAACTTCCGCACCTTCGTGGTCAACGACCTCCTCCGCCGCCTCCTCGAGCTCGAGTTCGGCAAGGACAAGGTGAAGCACGTCCGCAACCTCACCGACGTCGACGACAAGACCATCCGCCGCGCCCGCGAGGAGGGCCGCTCGCTCTCCGAGGTCACCAAGCAGTGGACCGACAAATTCCACGCCGACTGCGACGCCCTCAACTGCCTTCGCCCCCACGTCGAGCCCG
>CAMLNJ010000603.1 GCA_946481225.1 uncultured Verrucomicrobiota bacterium
CGAACGACCTCACCAGACGACCCCCGACTTCACGCGCCGACGTCGGGACGGCGGACGCGGCGGCGTAAGCGACGCGAAAGGCCTCGGTCTCGCGCACCGGAGCGCAGGCCTTGGCGAGGCGGGCGGCCCAGCCCGCCTCGTCGTCGGGCGCGAGTTTCGCGAGATCGCGGGCCTGGCGGAGCGCGGTGAAGAGGAGCTCCCGGTAAAGGCGGCGATCGCGAGAGCCGAAGCGGCGGTCGGCGAGCAGCGCCTGGAGGCGGGCGGGGACGGAGCGGTCGAGGGGCTGCAGGCGGGCCCAGAGCTCGCGCGCGATGCGGAGCTGGTTGGACGCGATGCTCATGCGGGGGAGGTGGGCGAGGGCGGCGGCCCTCGCGACAGGCTTAGAGGCCCTGCGTCTCAAGGCTGACGCTCACGCCGTAGTCGTCTTCGCGGCGGGGGCCGTCGTAGGCGTAGAAATCGTAGTGGGCGGTCCAGAAGCGCGAGAGGCGCTGGCTGAAGGTGACACCCTGCTCGGTCAGGTCGCCGGTGCGGGAGTCGAAGCGGAGGCGCGCGACGAGCGAATAGATTTCGCTGAGACGCAGACCGTAGGTGGCGGTGTATTCCTGGATGCGGCGCGCGGAATTGAGATCCTCGAGGTAGTGGGCGCCGACGCGGAGATTCCAGACGTCGGCGTCGCGGATGGTGAGGCCGGTGTTGAGCTCTTGCAGCTCGCCTGTCTGGACGGCGGTGCGGCTGTAGAGGTCGTAGCGCAGCCAGCGGGCGGGATTCAGCGCGAGATAGGCGTGGAGGTCGCTGGCGTCGCGGCGCTGCGGCTGCTTCTGGGTGGAGGCGGCCTCGGCGTCGACGTATTGGTCGACGGCCAGATTCAGCTCGACGAGATTGCGCGAGCCGTGGGTCTTGTCGCGGGTCTGGAGCTTTTGCTCGACGCCGAAGCGGAAGGTGTTGAGCGCGGGCAGGCCGTCGATGTCCCGACGATTGGCGAGACCGAGCGGGCGCAGGTAGGTGTTGAACGGATCGTCGTCGATCACGGGGATGGTGCCGCGGCCGACGTCGGCGGACGGGCTGTAACGATAGGCTACGGTGGGCGTGATCAGGTGGCGAAGACCGTCGATTTCCCAGAGCTTGTTCTGGTAGTTCCAGGTGGCGCTCGTCTTGAAAAGTTCGCTGTCGAAGCCGGCCTCGCCGAGGACGCGGGTGTAGTTGCCTCGGCCGGAGCCGGCGAGCGTGCGCTCGTAGTGGGTGACGCGCGCGCCCGCGACAGGCGTGACGGACATCCATTCGCGGGGAGAGAAGGGGCGCATCACGCCGTAATAAAGATCGGCGCGGTCGCTGCGGACGGTGCCGGTGGTCGAGAGCGGGTCGTCTTCGCGGAGGGCGGCGACCGAGGCGTTCACGCGGTGATAGATACCGGCGCCGATTTCGACGGGGAGGCCGTCGAAGCGGACCTCGGGCAGGCGTTCCTGGATCACCGAGTAGTCGTTGACCTGGACGCGGGTGAAAAGGGAGACGACGAAATTGTCGCCGAGCTTCTGGGCCTCAAACCAAGTGTCCGGGGTCTGGATGTTGCGGAAACCTTCGGGGCGAAAATCGCGGGTGACGTAGGAGTCGGACCAGTAGTTGAGCTGGCCGGCGAGGCTCACGTCGTTGTCGAGGCGCTGCTGGTGCGTCCACTCCACATAGCCGCGCTCGTCGCGAATCGGCTCGGCCAGGATATCGAGGTCGGTGTCGCCCTGGTCCTTGATGTAACCGGAGCGGAATTCGCCTTTGGCGCCGAGTCCGTCGGCGCCGACGAAGTCGTAGTTGCCAATGGGACCGAAGAGGACGCCGCGTTTGGCAAAAAGTCCGAGATCGCCGCCGGCTTGCAGGTTTTCGCTGATTCCGGTGGTGGCGGCGAGGCTGAGTTCGCCACCGAGGTTGCCGCCGTAGGCGGCCTTCACGTCCAGGCTGGCGAGCGTCGGATCGCGTGGAGATTCGGAAAGGGAGGGGAGGGGAAGGATGTTGACGGAACCGATGCCGAGGTGGGCGCCCTCGACGCGAGCGATCGATTTTTTTTCGTCCTCGGCCTGCTCGTAGCTGAGCTTTTCGGCGCGAATGACCGGATTGATCGGCTCCGGCTCGCCGTAATGGAGCGTGGCGCCTGAAACGGTGAGCATGCCGGGTTGGCCCACCGCTTTTTCGCCCTCGGCGAGCACCTGGCCCTCGCCGACGCGGAAGCGGCCGACTTCGTAGGTCTGGTTCGCGACATTATAGGTGAGCTCCTCGGCGACGAGACGCTGGGCGCCGCGGATCAGGATGACGTTGCCTCGGGCTATGGCGATTTGCTCGCCGTGCCGATAGACGATTTCATCGGCGTAGAGGACGACGTCCTTGTGGGCGAGCCGGGCTTCTCCCGTGAAAAGGCTTTCCTGCTCGGTGATGCGCGTTTCCCGCGCGTTGAGCTGGGGCGTGACGGCCTCGGCGGCGTCGAGGCGGGTCAAAGCGAGCAGAAGCGTGGCGACGAGGGGGGCGAAGCGGAGGGTCACAGGGCGCCGAGCAAAGCGTGCGCCCCGAGGCAGGCAAGCCCCCGTTGAGGCGGGCGGCGAAGGCTTTAAAAGCAAGGCGGCGCCGCGGGAATTGGCCTACTTTTCGCTTTGCGGTCGCCGCCCCGCGGGCCAAGGTGCGCCCGCCTCCCGCATCCCTCCAACACCTCTCATGGCTCGACCAGCCGCGTCCTCCAAATCCTCCGCAATCAACGAACTCGCCC
>CAMLNJ010000604.1 GCA_946481225.1 uncultured Verrucomicrobiota bacterium
GAAGTCGACGGCGATCATGCGGCCCGGGCCGAGGCGGCCGGACTCGATGACCTTGCCGGGGAAGTCGTGCACGAGGCCGGCTTCCGAGGCCAGGATGACGTAGCCGTCGTCGAAGATCTTGTAGCGGGCGGGGCGCAGGCCGTTGCGGTCGAGCGAAGCGCCGACGATCTTGCCGTCGGTGAACACGATGGCGGCGGGGCCGTCCCACGGCTCGAGGATGGCGGAGTGGTAGCGGAAGAAGGCGCGGGTCTCGGGCGCGAGGGTCTTGTCCTTCTCCCAAGCCGGCGGCATCATCATCATGCAGGCGTGCAGGGGATTGCGTCCGCCGAGGGTGAGGAGCTGGAGGGCGTTGTCGAAGGAGGCGGAGTCGGAGCCGGAAGGCTGGACGAGCGGCTTGAGGTCGTCGAAGCGGTCGCCCCACACGCCGTGCGCGGTGGAGTTCTCGCGGGCGCGCATGAGGTTGCGGTTGCCGCGGATGGTGTTGATCTCGCCGTTGTGGGCCATCATCCGAAACGGATGGGCCAAGTGCCACGTGGGGAAGGTGTTGGTCGAGTAGCGCTGGTGAAAGAGGGCGAAGGCCGAGGTGAAGAGCGGGCTCTTCAGATCGAGGAAGAACTTCTTGATCTGCGCGGGGGTGAGCAGGCCCTTGTAGACGATGGTGCGGCTGCTGAAGGAGCAGATGTAGAAGCCCTGGACCTTGGCGCCGAGGACGAGGCGCTCGGCGGAGTTCTGGGCGAGGAAGAGCTTGCGCTCAAACTCGTCGTCCGGGCAGTCGTCCTTGCGGGCGACGAGGGCCTGAACGATGAGCGGCAGGGTATCGAGGGCCTTGCGGCCGAGGCAGGAGGAGTCGGTGGGGACTTCACGCCAACCGAGGAAGGAGAGCCCCTCGGCCTTCACGGCGGTCTCGACGATCTTCTTGCAATGGGCCTGCGCGTAGTCGTCGCCCTTGGGCAGGAAAATCATGCCGACGCCGAGGTCGGAGTCGCGGAAGAGGGGCTTGTTGACCGAGGCGAGGTAGTCCTTGAAGAACTCGATCGGGAGCTGGGTGAGCAGGCCGGCGCCGTCGCCGGTGACCGCGTCGGCATCGATGGCGCCACGGTGAGCCAAGGCCTTCAGCGCCGTCAGCGCGCGGTTGACGACGTCGTAAGACCGCTCGCCGGTCAGCTTGGCGATGAAGCCAACGCCGCAGGCATCGTGTTCTTGGTCAGCGGAATAGAGCGGAGACGGAATGATCTTGGCCATGGAAACTTGAAAGATGTGGATCGACGCGCGGAGCGCCGGGTTATGCAGAAACCAAGCCGCCTATCGCAGAGATAAGCGGACAGAGTCGCGCGCATTAGTTGGACCCGTGGGAGCGCGGCGCGAGCGAAATTTTGGCATGTCCGCGGGAAATCTCCACCCACCGCGCCACAAAAAGAAAAAGCCCCGTCCGCGCGCGCGGACGGGGCTTCGGTAAACTATTGTTGAGGCGGCCTCGGCGGCCACAGCGAGCCATCGGGCAAGCTCAATTCGATCACCGGCCCGGTGGGTTTGAAATCCATGCCCGTGAGCCGGGCGATGGTCGCCGAATCGGTCAGATGCACACGTCGGCCGGCTACAAGGTCTTCGCGATGCGCAGCGAGAAAATCCCGCCAAGCGGCCCGAAGCGCAAAACGCTGATCGCGGGAAAGCAGACCGGTCGCGCTCCCCCCGCCCAATCGCGGCAGCTCAATGGTGCCTTCGATCAAAGCCCGAAGCGCGTCGGAGCTTCGACGGATATTCATCATGGCGCCCGCCCAAGCCTCCCAGAGTTCGAGGCGGGCCCCGCAAGATAGAGCGGCGCCATGTGCCGCGTTTTGCAAAAACGTATCGTCGGCTTCCTCGAGGATTTGCACGGCGGGGCGGGCGAAAACGGGCCGTTTCGACTTGGCCGCCACATCGCACGCGACACGTAGCACGCCCCAGTCGGCGTCGTTCAACACCCGCAGCAGAATCGGCTCGCAGGAATCAGGCAGCGGATTGGGAAGCGCTTCGAGCGCGGCGATGCGCACGGTGGCGGGGCCGTTTTCAAGCCATGTCGCCATGCTCCCCCAAGTGGCTTCGTCCACCGGGGTGGAAACCTTGGCGTCTGCAAGCTGGCGAAACCATGCGACCATGTGCGCCATGTCGCCTCCGTATGCAATGCGCCAACCCCGGGCGCGCAAAGCGTCCAATGCGTCGATCAAAGGCTTTTGCGGTTTGGGAGCATCGAGCGTGTTGGCCCCCGCTCCGGACCGAGGCGCTTGGTAAACATCCAGCGCGCGCTGCAGCGCCGTGAGCAGAGCCGGCGCATGCTCCGGCTCTCCGCGAGTTCGCAGGATTCGCGCGCCGGATTCGACTTCGGCAATGTCGACGCTCTCGAGGAATTTTACCGCGGACGCGACAAGCGGCTCGGAAAACTCCTCCCGCCAAGAATCGGGCAGCAGCGGTTGGATCTGATAGGGCGAGCTCCACACGTTGAATTCCGCCGTCTGGGACGGATCATCGCGAAGGGGCACACGGCGAAGCAACTGGGAGACCGCTGTCGTAGTGATGGCCGGCGACTGGGAGTCGAGCATCGCGAGCAGGGTCGCCGTCGCTTCGGGCGTGGCGATGTGGCCGATGGCTTTCACCGCAGCCGTCGATCCGCCACGGGCCCGCTCCGCGAGTGCGGGCAGATAGGCGGGATGTCGCAAAACGCAGAGTTGTTTCTCAAAGCGCAACACGCCCTCGTGCTCAGGCGA